>JAHIVM010000038.1 GCA_018816665.1 Candidatus Zixiibacteriota bacterium | reverse complement strand
CTACAAACGGGCTCGTTACACGGCCCCAGGGTGGGGCGATCTCGACGCCACCAGGAGATCTTCGGACCAACCGGAGATCTCTATTTACATCCCATTCTAAACAGAATCCCGATCGTCGCCAAGATACAAGGGTGGATGCGTCTTCGGACCCGCCGCATACGCGTTCCGGGGTTCAAGTGCTGTCAGGTGCCTCACCTGAAGGCGGCAGAGATGGTAAACTGTCGTCTGGTGAAGAAGTCGTGCTTCGACAGGCTCACGATGACTTCGGGATGAAACTCTCCAGCACACGGGGCCCCGGCCCCGTCATCCCTGCGGAAGCAGGTAGCCATTATCAGGAAATCAATGGATTCCTGCGTACGGAGGAATGACAGCGCGAGGGCGCTGTTGGTGTACCCGGCCCAAATCCGCCTGCGGCGGACGCCGGCCACCAGGCCCGTTTCCAGAATGGCCCAAAACACGTGCTGTCAGGTGCTTCACCTGAAAGCGGCATAGAGGACAAACTGCCGTCACGAGAGGCACATGACGGCACGGCGTCACCCTACTCCCTGCTATCCTTAAACCAATCGCCGAGCGATTCTCGTCTTCTCACAACCTCCGGATCAAGTCGCGGTTGGTTGCTTCCACGGAGCGGCTTGCCGGTTCTGGCATCGATGATGACCCTGAAGCGACCGAAGTAGGCTGGGGGCTTTCCTCCGGTTCCCCCCGTGACGTCCATTGGGGGAATACCACGTGCTTGAACCACCCAGCAGGGGCCGACCTCCGGGCCGAGCCCCGTTATGTTGACCAGCCAGATATCCTTTTCCTTCGCAGTACGAGGATAGGCCATCGGCACGCCCGGCAGACATTCGCTGATTGTGACGGGTGGAGGATGATCGGCAATCCCCGCGTACACAGATCCCAATTCCTCATCCGCTATCCGGGAGGGCGGTTCCGGAAGAATGTTGGGGTCGCCCTGAAAGGGCGAAGAATACAGTCTAAGCAGCCGACCGTTTTGTGAGTCGATCCATGCATGATAGGTTCGTATTCCCTGCAACTCCATTGCGCTGTTCGTCGATCGGAGTCGACCGCCAAGCGCACAGTCCCGAAACCGGACCTGCCATACCTCGCGACCATCAATTGAATCGGCGAGGCTGGGTGTGGTCGAGTCTCGGGCGACGGTCAACACTACGTCAGTCTCGGGGTCTGGTCTCATATACTCGGCCAGTTTGTCGAAGCCCGTGAACTCCAGGGCGCGGTCGATAGCTTCATTTGGGGAGAGGACCGGGCAGTGTCCAGGCTCGGTCTCTGCAGATACGGAGGATTCAGACACGAAAACGGGACAGGGAGAGTTCACCCATGCCATATCCGGGACAGTCGAGTAGTGCAGCGCGGTGCCGGTAGCTGCATCAACCACGATGCGCATGCGGTTGTGGGTGTAAGCCCGGACGTAATCTCTCGGTCCCCGTGGCCGGAGAGCGTTCATCTCTTCAAGCTGAATGACCCAGACCGGGCGCGGTGCAACATCGCCGGCGGACCAGCTGACGTATTGTATCCGGCCCCGCTCAGCTTCAGCGATGGTCCGACCGTGCAGGCGTATTGCCTGCAGGAGACTAACTACCGGAGGCTCGACAGGACAGTCCGAGTAGGTCTCGCCGCGCTCTGATATTTGTCGTTCGCTTTCGCCTGCGGAAAGATATGAAACGGCATCTGCATTTGCCGAGTCTGCCTGAAACTCTGCTTTCACGATCGTCCCGCTGGCTGAGTTTGCGTATACGATCAGGTCGACCGTTATCGGCGGGCTTCCATCCTCAATAACGACACCATCGTAGTGAAATCGAACTAGATCGTCCACGGGGTGGAGGGCGGCGAGGAACGGAGTTACCGAATCTCCGCAGGGAACGGTGCAGTAGTCCAGGCGAGCATCTGAGATGTCAAGTCCGGTGAGGGCTGTCAGGTGAAGAATGGTGGCCACGTTTTTCGTCTCCGGGTCATCAAGCTGACCCGGGCATGAGGAAGCGGGGAGCAAGCCGACAGACAGGATGGTTGCCACGATGATGGCTGTGATCGCTTTCAGATTCATTGCCTCCCCCGGAGTGTGATCTCGTTCTGCCAATATGACGAATCAGAGACGGAAATATCAATTGTTGAAGGGGGGCAGTCTGCACCATTCGATAGTCTGCCGCTCCCGGATGACGCCATTCCGAATCCTATGACCGGTCAGCTTGATGACCGGGTAGTAGCGTGACAATCCCGCCATCAAGCTGGCGGGTCATAGAGTTTTGGATCTGCTTTGCCAGCGGCGAACAACGTCACGCGGGGCCCCGGCCCCGTCATCCCTGCGGAAGCAGGGAACCATTGTCAGGAAATCAATGGATTCGCTGCGTACGGAGGAATGACAGCGCGAAGGCGCTGTTGGTGTACCCGCCCCAAATCCGCCTGCGGCGGCCGCCGGCCGCCAGGCCCGTTTCCAGAAT
>JAHIVM010000504.1 GCA_018816665.1 Candidatus Zixiibacteriota bacterium | reverse complement strand
GCGGCTGTTCTGCCACGGGCTGTTGCATCTGTTTGGTTATGATCATATGAACGATGAAGATGAGAACCTGATGGTGCGGCGTCACGAGTACTTCCTAGCCAGACTGGGGGCGCGCTCGTGATGCTTGTGATTTGCGTCATTACCATGTTTTTTGCTCTCTGGACCGGATACATGATCTCCGTGTATTCCCTGGCCGTATACATCGATCCGGACAAGGTCCAGAATCTGAAGCCGGGTGTGTCGGCGCGGAGACAGCGAATTCTATCGCGCCTGGCCGGCGATCCCCTGGCCTTTGTTCAGGTGTCCACGGTATATCGCTCGTTTGCCCTGATTCTTATCACGGTCTGCGCGGCGTTTATACTGGACCTGCTGGCGGCGTCGCTGGGTCTGAATTCGTACTATCTGTACCCGGTCGGCATGGTCTGTGTATGGCTGCTGTACATCCTGTTTGTGGAGTATCTTCCGCGGCGCTTCAGTCGTCGGGCGGTGGGGCGTGGTGTGCCCCGATTTTTCTGGCTGATTGCTTTCATGTACGTTGTGTTCTCTCCGGTTGTCACGCTGTATCGATCGGCCCTCTCCCGGGTCAATGATCAGCACCGGGTGACGGAGGAAGAAAAAGAAGAGATTGTTGAACGCGCGATCGAAACCCTGGCCGAACAGGCCGGGATCGGCGAGCAGATAGTAGAAGAAGACGAAAAGGAAATGATCGGCCAGATATTCCTGCTCGATCAAACGCTCGTTCGCGAAATCATGTCTCCCCGCATTGATATCGCGGCGATTGAACGCACCACCCGGTTCACCCAGATCCAGGAACTGGTGCGCTCCGACGGTCACTCGCGCTATCCCGTCTACGACGACACAATCGACAAAGTGATTGGCGTATTGTACGTAAAAGACCTTTTCTCCAACATGCCCGCCCCGGGCGAGGAGTTCGTCATTTCGGACTATCTTCGCAAACCGTTTTTTGTGCCCGAGTCCAAGGTAATCGGAGAACTTCTGCGGGAGTTCAAAACCAAACAACTGCACATTGCCATCGTGGTCGACGAGTACGGGGGGGTGGCCGGGCTGGTGACGCTGGAAGATATCCTGGAGGAGATCGTCGGGGAGATCCAGGATGAACACGACTCCGAGGAAGCCGACTGGCGGTCCTTGTCCGATGGACATTTCATGGCGGATGCCGGCCTGCGGGTTGAGAAGATGCAGGATTATCTGGATATCGAATACGAACAGGGCGAATACGACACTATCGGCGGGCTAATATATGATCTGGTCGGATCGGTGCCGAGCGAGGGAGCTCGCGTGAAATGGCATTCGGTTGAATTCGAAATAGTGGAAGTCGACGGTCAGCGGATCAAAAAAGTCAAAGTGTACCAGCATCCGACATAAACGGCAATCTCGTCGAGCCCGGTCATTTGCTCCAATATCTGTCGTCCCGTTCCGTATCATCTATACTATGAACGAGTGGCTTACATCAACTGTCGGTATCGCCGAAGTCTCTCACGACAACCCGGCCAATCTTTCTACGTCCATCGCCCGATTGCTGGAAATCAGCGGCAATCCGCTGTCCGTGCTGGGTCCGGGCCAGTCGGTGCTGATCAAACCGGATCTGACCTGCAGTCCCGGCGGACCTCATTTGAAAATCCTGAGAGCTCTGGTTTATGTCGTCGCGCAGACAGGCGCCACCGTCTATGTCGGAGATTCCCCGTGGCTGGTGTCGGAGAGTGTGCAAAGTGTTTGGCGGGACCTGGATCTCGCCGATCTTATGGCCGGGGCCGGGGCGACCCTGGTGAGTTTTGAAAAAGCCGAGTTGGCTCCCCGCGTGGCCGAGGCCTCGGTGTTGTACCTGCCGGCCTTGTTGGGAGAGGCTGATCTGATCATCAATCTCGGCCGCCTGCGGCGCGACCGACTGGCCGTACTGGCCGGGACCATGTACAACACGCTGGGCTGCATTCCGGGGTACAAGCCCGGCCAGTTTCCGCCCGAGTACGATTCGGTGACGGCCTTCAATGCTGTTGTGGTGGATGTGTTTGCTGCGGTGGCTCCGAGTTTCAATCTGCTGCAGGTTGGTGATGAAAACCGGGACACGGCTCGCGGCGGCGGTTTTGCCCTGCTCGCCGGCGATGATGCGGTTGCCCTGGAAACAGTTGCGGCTCCGATGGTGGGTGCGTCGCCCGACAGTATCCCGGCTATCAGGCTGGCGGCGGAATCCGGTTTGGGCATCGCCTGGCCGGAAGCAATTCGGGTGGTCCAGATGGGACAGGCTGGCCGACGTCGCCATCGGCCCTACGCAGCAGTGCGCGCCAACTGGCTCAACCGTCCTTTTGTAACGCGCCCCTTCTACCGCCTGAGGAACCGTCGCCCCTCATTAAATACCAGTCGCTGTGGGGGTTGCGGGCGTTGTGTTGAGGTATGTCCGAACCGGGCACTGGCCCTGCCGGAGGTTCCTGGCCCGGTTCTGTTTCGGGAGCAATTGTGTGTGATGTGCTGGCACTGTCACGCCGTGTGTGAGCGCCAGGCGGTTTCCCTGCGGCCTCCTGGAGGAGTCTGGTCCTGGGTCGGTGGCGCAGATTCTGCGATACGGTAAGATATTGCTTGACAAAGCAATACCCCTTGTGTATCATGGAAGTAGCAAAATATGCGCTGGGTGACGCGCACTAAACATATCGTATCTCGGTCCCTGTCATCAGTTTTTGCAGCGAAGTCTGGCGACGGGGCGTTTTCTATTTAGGAGGATAATTAGATGAAAGGCAAAACGTTATCAGCCATCTTGATGATGCTGGTATTGCTGGTGGCGTGCTTTGTCTCGGTGCCCGTGTTCTCGGGGGAGCATCCCTGGGACGCCGATGGTGGTGGCGGTGAGGATGAAGGCAAAGTCTTCGCTCCGCGCAACGAGCAACCACCTACCGATACGGTGATCGTGAACCTGGACCCGGTTGAGCCGGATCCCACAATGGGCAGTATTTGGTATATCGATATCATGGTTTCCGTGGCTATCTGGTATACGACCGAGATTGCAGGTGCAGGATTCTGGTCTACCAGGACCAGTGTCGTTCGCTAAGTTGAAGGCGCCCGGTCGAACCTGGAAGTTCGGCCGGCTAAACACCGGTAAATAAGAAGTATCACGATGGCTGTATCCTCACACAAGCTCATCCTTGATAACCGCCTTTTGGCCGTTGAGGAACTTATCCGACAACGTCGGCATGAAGCCGCACGGAAGGATTTGCGTGTCCTGAGCGAAACCGACTTTTCCTCTGGAAGCAGTGACCAGGGACTTTTCCTGGCTCTGCAGGCCGACTCGGCATTCCAGAGCGGCGACTACCGCAAGGCTCTCGAACTGGGTGTACGCGGAGCCCGAATACTCGCCGACTACCCGCTCAATCGACGCTATGCACGAGTCCTCCACGTGCTCTCCAAATGCTACTCGGCGATTGGTGACCTTCGCCACGCGGAAATCAAGGCTTATGACTCCCTGGCATCCTACCGCCGGGCAGCCGATTCGGTCGGTCAGGTCGATGGCCTGAACGAATTGGCACGTATCGCTTTCATGCGATCCGATTACCCCGCGGCGTCAGGATTCCTTGACGAAGCTGTCGCACTGCTGACTGACAACCCCCGAAAGGTCGCTCAGCTCTCCGGTAACGCGGGACGTATTCGTCTCCTGCACGGAGAATGGGAGCAGGCCGAAAAAGACCTCAGGTGCGCCCTGGACTATTTTCTTGAGCACGATGAACCAATCTCCCAGGCAATCAATCTGCTCTCGCTGGGCTATCTGCATCTGCGGCGGCGCGAATTTGTTTTTGCCGACCGCTCGCTGACCGAGGCCCTTGAAATCATTGACCGCGAAGGGCTCAAGCGCGAGAAAGTGATTTACCTGGAGTATGCCGGCGAAATGGCCCTTGAAAAAGGCGACCTCTACCGGGCCAAGGCCCTGTTGACGGAAGCCTATCAGCAAGGTCGCCTGCTGGCCCCGGAATCGTCGCTCGTCTCTCAATCCGGCCGTCGACTGGCCGAGGTTGAGCTGCTCCTGGACAATGTTGACGACGCCATGAAGTATGCGCAGAAGGCTCTCGAACTGGCCGTGCGCATCGGTGAGCAGGCCGAGATCGGTCTCGCTCAGCGAGTCATTGCTCAGGTGTTCGCCTCCCGTTCGGAGTTTGCGGAAGCTCAGGAATACGCCCGCCAGGCCGTGGAAGTAGTCCGCGCCGTGGGTGATCCGGTCGATCTCGGTCGAACGCTGCTCGCTGAGGCCGACCTCCTGGTTCTGGAAGGTCGTGAAGAGATGGAGAAAGTACGCGGCATCTATGATGAGGCCGCCCGCATTTTCCGTAAACTCAAACTCGACTACTGGCTGGCCGAAGCCGACTATAAGTCCGGCGTGTTTGCCTGCCAGCAGGGAAATCTGTCACGCGGGTTCAAAAAACTCAGCCGGTCCGAAAAACTGTTCACGTTGTTGGGGGAGACCGCCAAGGTGCGCCGGGTCAATCAGTTCCTGACCTCCCTGGCCGATCAGGCCGTGGCGCTCTCCGTATCCGATGAAAACCAGTTGAAAGTAGTGGGTAATCTGATCTCCCGCGGCCAGATGAAAGGTATCACCACGGGGCAGATGGATGAAGTCCTGCACGTTTTGCGCGATCGCTGCAAAGCCGACCGGGTGATTATCCTGGCGCCGGACTTTGATCAGAAACCCATTTACTCGTCCCTGGATCTCACGTCTTTACAGGCCGCCAGATTCGGCGAAAGCTTCTGCCGGCTGCTTGGTGAGGAAATCAACAATGCCAAGCCGACCCTCCTGCTTGACTGTCGGCGCGATCCCTATATCAATGAGTTATTCCCCGATGTCCCCGAGGCGGTCGCGAGCGTGGTGGTCGTACCTTTCCGCATGAGCGACAACAGCACCAGCTACCTGTATCTTGACAAGCTGTCGGTTGACAGTGCGCTCAATCCGTTCAGCCAGGAAGAGTTGAACTTTGCAGTCGGTTTTTCCGATGTGATTGCGCTCAAGTCCGCCGAACTGCAGAAAATGCAGTTGCAGCAGGACAATGCCCGGTTGAAAGCGCAGCTTCAGGACGAGGCAGCCTTCCCGAATATCATCACCCGCAATCATGCCTTGCGAGCCATACTCGACCAGGTGCGCCAGGTGATTGACTCCAATATCACCATTTCCATCGAGGGTGAGACCGGCTGCGGCAAGGATATCCTGGCCCGCGCGATTCACTACAATTCACAGCGCCGCGACAAGCGCTTCATTTCCGTCAACTGTGCCGCGCTCCCTGAAACCCTGCTCGAATCCGAGCTGTTTGGCTACCGCCGGGGTGCCTTCACGGGCGCCGATCGCGACAAGCCCGGTTTGTTCGAAGAGGCCGACGGCGGGACGTTTTTCCTCGATGAGATTGCGGACATGCCGCTGAGCATCCAGGCCAAGATTCTTCGGGTTCTCGAAGAGCGCGAACTGGTTCGTCTCGGTGAAAGTGTGCCGCGACCGGTGGATGTACGGATTCTCTCGGCCACCAACAAAGACCTCCGCGAGGAAATGGCGGCCAACCGGTTCCGTCAGGATCTGTATTACCGTCTGTCGGCGCTGACTTTCCGTCTCCCGCCGCTGCGCGAACGGCGCGAGGATATCTCCCTGCTGGTGGATCACTTCCTGGGCCAGACCGGCAAGCAGATGACCGCCGATACCATGCGGTTCCTGGTTGAGTACGACTGGCCGGGCAACGTTCGTGAACTGGAGAATGAAACCAAAAAACTGGTGCTGCTCTCCGGTGACAATGAACTAATCGAGAAGTCACTTCTGTCAGCCAAGATTAAGCCCGGTCCGGACAGCCGTGTGCCGTCGGTGCGGCCGGTGCTTGAAGGCGGCGATGAGGTTGAGTTCACGACCGACTATTCGCTGTATGATTATCTCGCCTCGCATGAACGACGGTTCATCATTAAGGCTTTGCGCGAGCGCAAGGGAGTGAAAAAGCACGCTGCGGCGTTGCTGAACATCCCTGAGTCGACCCTGCGCCTGAAAATCAAGGAGTATCAGATCGATCTGAAACGGCTCGATGCCGTCAATTGATCGCACCTGATCATTTTTTGCATTGATTGCTATTGCGCCCCGGTCTCCGGGGCGCTTTTTTTGCCTCATGGCAAACGGCGTTTTCTACCGGCACTATGCCGCCGATCCGTATTTCAACATGGCTTTTGATGAGTGGATGTACGCTCAGGTCGTTACTCATCCCGGGTCACTGCTGCTGCGGGCCTATACCTGGCGGACGGGGACTATTACGTTCGGCTACAACCAGCGACAGGAAACGGCCCTGGATTTCGACCGCCTGGGGGAAACGCCCGTGATCCGGCGTGTGACCGGCGGACGGGCCGTGTACCATGATCGCTCTGAACTGACCTATGCGATCGCTCTCAACCCGCACGGCCCCGGATTTGAGTCGCTGGCCGGTTCCGTGGCCGTCACATCCCGTCGCTATGCCGATGCGCTCGCGCACTTCCTGGAGGGTGTAGGTCTGGAGGCGCAAGTCGTTGCCCGATCGTCATCTGAGAACGCCCGCCCCGAGGTGTTCCACAAGGCCCCCTGTTTTGCCTCGGCAGCGAGAAACGAGCTGAAGGCGGCCGGCCGCAAGGTGGTGGCCTCGGCCCAGAAGCAGCAGGGGGGCATCCTGTTGCAGCATGGTTCGATCAAGCTCGACGGATTGGTGTCACACCCGGCTTTGCCGGTCGCGGCGACGGTTCACAGCGGGGCCAGTCCGGCGCTGGACCAAAGGCGGTTTGCTGTGCTGGCGGATTTGTTTCGCACCCGGCTGGGGGAGGCGCTCGGGGTAGTGTTTGTGGAGCAGACGGCCTCCGAAGGGTCCTTTGCCGACCACACGGCGCGGGTCAAAAAAAACGCTTTGGTCCGCCGTGATCCCATTAAACAAAGCTGAACGTCAAACAGTCCATAGGATAGCGTGTTGCGGGGTGTTTCGCCCAAAAAACCGCTTGACGACACGGCCCGACCGGGACTATCTTCGGGTCTGGTCGGAAACGCGCGGTGGATGATTCCGCTGCCAGGAATGATTGGGTTGGAAGATTTGCTCTTGTAGCTAAGGCTGCTGTAGAACAAGACTTACCTCACCCCCGCATTGCCGATTGAAGGAAGGCCGGTGGCACAGCACCGGAGACATGCGATGTGCGGGCCTTTCGTGCGTCATGCTGTTTGAAAACATTGGATTATGGCTTCTCGAGGAGGAAGAGTAATGGTTGGGAAGAGCAGATGGCTGCCTACCTGCATGTGTCTTATCATGTTAGGTGTGCTCTTGCTGCCGTTGAGTTCGTTCGCCGCGAACGTCGGGCATATCAAAGGAACGATAACCGACGCAAAATCGGGCGAGCCCATCATCGGTGCTTCGGTCCAGATCGAGGGTACGGCACTTGGTGCGACAACGGATTTCGACGGTAATTTCCAGATCAACCGTCTGGACCCCGGAATCTATAAGCTCAAGATATCCACGGTCGGTTACAACTCTGTCATGGTGGAGAATGTCGATGTCAAGATTGACCAGACATTTGAAGTTAACCAGACGATGACCGAAAGTACGACCGAGTTGGATATGGTGATCACGGTCACGGAAAAACGCAAGATCATCGACAAGTCGGTTGTACACAACGAAGTGTACTTCAGCGAAGAAGAAATCTCCAAGAAGCCCGTGCAAAGTGTTGACGCCCTGCTCGAGCAGGTAGCCGGTGTACAGACGAACGCCTCCGGTGAGGTGTTTGTGCGCGGCGGTCGTGCCGGTGAAGTAGCGTATATCGTTGACGGTGTGCCGATCACGGACCCGCTCGGTGGTTCCGGTGCTGTCGGCGCCAACCTGTCACTCGTTTCGGGATCCATCGCCGACATTCAGATCATCAAAGACGGTTTTGATCCCGAATACGGTAACGCCCTGTCCGGTATTGTGAACATTCGAAGCCGGGTCGGCTCAAAAGACAACACCCGACTCAATGTCCAGTACCTGACCGATGACTTCGGCAACCAGGACCTCAACAAGTACTCCCGTAACATGGATTACCTGCGTTTTTCGCTGTCGGGTCCCGATCCGTTGTTTACCAACAAGGTGCTGCCGTCCATGGGAATCAATTTCCTCAAGGACAAAGAGTTCACCTACTATTTCTATGCGGACTTTGACAAAAACGACGGCGTGTATCAGATGGACAACTATGATACACCGTCGACCAAGCGGGACTGGCCCGCGCTCAACTTCCTGGGAATCAATATTCCGGAGCGGATGTACAACCGTTACACCGGACAGGCCAACTTCAAGTTCCGTCCCCGGCAGAACCTGAAGTTCGTGCTCTCCCTGAAGAAGTGGTACACCAAAGAGACGTTGTTTGCCTGGGATTACCGCTACACCTGGGCGACCTCGCCGGTCCGCAAGACGGACCGCAACAGCTACTCCCTGGAAGTGACCCAGTCCGTCAGCCGTGACATGAACTACGAGTTGGTGCTCTCGATGACCGAGTACGAACTCACCCAGGCCCCCGGCGATCCCAACAACCCCGGCAAAATGCTGGAGCCGGATGAAGTCCTCCTCAATAGCGAATACGAGTCCTTTACTGATAATAATGATAACGGCGTTTACGATGCCCCTGAACCGTTGATCAACCTCTTCCCGGATACGGCCCGCTACGGCAACTACACCGGTGGAGCCTATACGATCGGCGAAGACCTCTACTATGACAACACCCAGGGCGGTGGCGGCGGCATCTATGCCAACTTCCGTTGGAACGACAACGGTATTCTCGACAATCTCGAGGGTGAACCTTTCATCGACCTCAACGGCAACGGTGTCTGGGACGAGGGCGATGACCTGGAAGACAGAAACGGCAACGGCCGACTTGATGCCGAACTGGTGTCCTCGATCGGCGCCGCGACGGCGGAACCGTATGTTGACGGTGACTCGATCATCGGTGAACCTTTCACGGATCTCAATGCCAACGGCGTGTACGACGAGGGCATCGACATATTCGTGCAGGGTCCTACCACGCCGCCGAACATGGATTTGAACCACAACGGCAAGTACGATGGTCCTCAGGATCCGTGGTCTCCGCCGGTGCCGTTTGAAGATCGCAACGGCAACGGCATATACGATGCGCCCGACAATCAGTACCAGCCGGGCGAGCCGTTTACCGACCTCAACGGCAACGGCAAGTATGACCAGGGTGGCGGTTCCACCTTCCTGGGGCCGAACTCGCACGTGACAGGCATCTCATGGGAAAAGCGCGAGGTCAAGACGTACCGCGGTGAGTTGAAGATAGTCCGCCAGATGGGCCGTCACGAGCTCAAGGGCGGGTTTGCGTTCCAGAAGGACAGGGTTGTGTACAAGAGCCTTGAGCAGCCTCAGGTGTCGTACACGGGCCGTCCCGACACGCTCAATGAATACTCGGATCGCGGAGCTTTCCGTGACTTTTACGAATACGCGCCGATGCAGGGAACCATGTACTTCCGCGACAAGATTGAGTACGGTTCAATGGTTGCCTCACTCGGTCTGCGGTGGGACTTCTTCCTGCAGGATGCGGAAGAACTGGCCACCACGCTGCGCGCCGATGACCGCGGCGGCCTCATCGAGGGTGACCGTCACCGGATCTCGCCGCGTATTGGTTTCTCATATCCTATCTCAGATAAGGCGAAAGTCTATTTCAACTACGGTCACTTCTTCCAGCTTCCGGGCCTGACCTTCATGTACGCTCGTAACACCTCGTCGGTGAACCAGAGCGACGTGCTGGGTAACCCGAACCTGGATTATCAGAAGACGATTCAGTACTCTTTTGGTGTGAAGTACGCCATGTCGGCCGATTACGCTATCGATGTCCAGGGCTACTTCAAAGACGAGTTTGACAAGGTCAATCAGACCGAGGCTTACGAAGGTGAAGTCCTTCGTAACCGGTACCGGAACTCCGACTACGGTCGTTCCCGCGGTTTTGAGCTGACCCTTGAAAAACGCGGCGGCGGCCTGGTCAACGGGTCGGTGTCGTACACGTACGCCTTTGCCTACGGTAAGGAATCGGCCACCCAGGAGCAGTTTGACCGTTTCATCCTGTCCCGTGAGCCGCTGTCCGAAACGCCGCTTGATTCCGATAAGCGTCACTCGTTCAAGGCCGGTGTGACGATCTGGATGCCGAATACGCGCAAACCGCGGTTGTTCGGTCTGCCGATCCCGAACGGCTGGTCGATGGCGATTGAGACGGTGATCGAGAGCGGTCGGCCGTTTACGCCGGCAACCTCGTATCCGAACCTGGTTATCTCCGGCCTTGAAAATCCGGAGAGAAACTCCCTGCGTTACCCGGCGACGGCTGTGTTTGACGTACGTTTCTCCAAGGAATTCCGCCTGGCGGCACTCGATTGGGAGTTCATCTTCTGGGTTGAAAACATCTTTGACAGCCGCAACGTGGTATCCGTCTATACCAACACGGGCCGTCCGGATACGCAGCAGAACCAGAATGAAGTGATTCGCATCGGTACGGCCTATGATCAGAACCCGTACAACTGGGATTACGGACGTCAGCTTCGTTTGGGGCTTGAAGTGTCCATCTAATGAGATATGAATGATCGAATGGAAATAAATGAGGTGACAATGCTTACGGTGTTTGGAAGGAGACTGCGACATGCCCGGCCGAGTGGGAGTTTTCTCCCGCTGGTGTTGCTGGCCGCCGTTTGGGTGGCGGTAGCACTGCTGCCGACAAATGTTGCGGCCCAGGCTAAGGTTGGCACCACCGGCGCCCAGTTCCTGGAACTAGGTGTCTCGGCGCGCGCCATGGGAATGGCTGATGCCTACGTCGCCGCGGTTGACGACATCTCGTCGGTATACTACAACCCGGCCGGTCTGACGTCGCTGTACGGGCGCGAGGCCATGTTCACCTACATCAAGATGCCGGCGGACATTCAGTACGCTTTTGGGGCCATTGGTATTCCCTTGGAATCCATCGGTGGTGTCCTCGGTATCGGCATGTATGCACTAAGCTCCGGAGAGATGGACGAGTACACCTACTCCCAGATCCCCACCGGTAGAAAGTTTGCCTACAATGATCTGGCTATCACGGTCGGATACGGCCGCTACCTGACGGATCGCTTCTCGCTGGGTCTCACGGTTCGCTACATTGGGGAGTTTGTCCATGACTACTCCGCCAACGGCTGGTCGGCCGATGTGGGTGTCTCCTATGACACCGGCTATCGGGGTTTCCGCCTGGCGATGGCCATTACCAATTTCGGACCCGACTTGACGATGATCGACGATGACTATCCGTTGCCGATCAACTTCCGTTTCGGCAGTCAGTTCAATCTGGTCGAGGCAGAAGACCACCTGCTCAAAGTTGCCGCCGAAGGCTCACACCCCTCGGACAACCTTGAAAAGTATAATGCCGGTGTGGAGTACACATTCAATGAGATGTTCTCTCTGCGCGCCGGCGGACGATTCAACTATGACGCTGACGGATTGACGGCGGGCGCCGGGATGCGCATACCGTACGGTGAGGAATCAGAAATCCGCATTGACTATGCGTTCCAGGATTTCGGTATCCTTACGGAAGTTCACCGGTTTTCAGTAGCGTTTGCATTCTGAGGTGGGGAAAGGCATCAGAAAGATGAAATATCAGGTTAAGCAATCTTTTCGGTTAGCCGTCCTCGCAATCGGCGCATTGGCCCTGTTCGCCGCACTTATGGCCGGGTGTGCATCGAAGCTCAGCGGGGATCAAAACGCTAACCAAAAACCGACTGTCTGGTTTGTGAATGTGCCGCCGGAAGGCGCGCAGTCCTCGGTCAATCCCATTATCAACTGGGTTGGTCAGGACGGCGACGGTCAGGTTGAATACTTCCGCTACGTCGTCATTCGTGAACAGGAAATCGGCGAAGCTCTCGGCAAACCCGGAGGCTGGTTGGCCACTGCGGAACCGTTGACCGAGACCGAACTTACGACTTACGCGACAACGTTGCTGGGCGACGTGGTGGACACGATGTGGACTTACCTCTACGTCGATGCTACCGCCGGTGATCCCCAGACATCGAATATCATTCCCATGTCGGCGGAAATCAGCAACCCGGTGCTGCAATACGTGCCGCAGGTTGTGTTTGTCCAGGCAGTGGACGAAGCCGGACTCGGGTCCG
>JAHIVM010000503.1 GCA_018816665.1 Candidatus Zixiibacteriota bacterium | reverse complement strand
GCAGTATATGCAGGGGCTGGATGTCAATTCGATGCTGTTTGACCGACGTATGAACATCCAGGACTTCACGTTTGTGGTTGAAAGCATGGTCAATCGCGAAGTGATCTATAACCCCGACACGAGACTCTCGGAACATTTCCGCAATCATAACCTGGATTGTGTGCAGGTGAATTCCGAACTGGCCCTGGACCTCTTTGAAGAACGGTCGCGCTACCGGGGTGAAATCGATGGTGACTATTCGGTGCGACGTCTGGCCCGCGACCAGATGCGTGATGACCCCGTCTCACTGGCCCGGCTGCGGGATGCCGACCAGGAGAAGCTGCTGGAATACGGCATCGACTTCGACTGCGATATCATTCAGTACCTGCTGCCGGAACGAGTGGCCGAACTGCAGGCCCAGGATGTTCGCGCCGCCCTGACCGCGCTGGTGGAACAGATCGACAGCGACAATCTGGATCAGGCTGCCCGGGACCTTGCCACCGGCGACTACATGGCGCTGATCCGGCTCACCAAATACCATCCCGATCATGAACGAATCATCGCTAACATCGGGACCGGCCAAACACCGCGTCCCGAGGTGAAGGACGATGCTCCCGATCCGAATTCCGCGACCGGGCGCATAAAAATCCAGACCAGCCAGAAAACCGAAGATCTGCTGGAGGAATTGTTCACGCCGGGACGCGATGATTACGATATCGGGGAGTTCTGTGACAGCTTTGCGCGCCTGCTGAAGACCGGTCAGCAACCTAAGGCCCGAGAGATAGTCCGTCAACTCATAGACTTCCTGAGTTCCGTAAATCTCGAGTACCGCCAGAAGGCCCTCCAGTTGACCGGCGCGATCATCGACCAGGTGACGTCGACCGGTGATCGCCTGCTGGCCGAGGCCATGACCGATCAGATTGTGGCCCGCCTGAACAAAAAACAGGAGACGTTTGAGTACTCGGAAATCATAGTCAACCTGTTCGTCCGCAGTCATCAGCAGCGCCAATACGGCCTGCTGGCCCGTCTGACCACCGCCATGGCCGGCCGGCGCGCGCATTCGGAGAATGTCACGGTCTATGACTCCATGGCGATCAAAAAGGCGTTTGAAACGATATCGACCTCCGGGTCTATCGACACCCTGATCAAAGAACTGGTTGATGCCGTGGGTGAAGACGGCCAGTATATCCGTCAGACACTTACTTCGATCGGCTCCGAGGAAGTGGCCATGGGCCTGGCGCGAATCATCTCGCATCCCAAACGATCCGTGCGCCAGGTGACCCTGAAGATCCTGGCCGAACTGGGTAAATCGTCGCTGCATGTGTTCGCCCGCATCCTTACCGACGATGCCATGTTTGAACGTGAAGGCGGACGCTACGAGCTGTCCGATGAACGCTGGTATGTCATTCGTAATACGATTTTTGTCCTGGGGTCACTTCGTGATCCCCAGGCTGTGCCGTTCCTGCGCGAGCGCATCTCGGATACCGATGTTCGCGTCCGCCGGGAGTTGATTGCGGCCCTGGAGAAAATAGGGGGGGAAGACACGGTTGATTGCCTGATGGTTATGGCCGATGATCCTGATCGCAGTATTCGCGAGGCGGCGATCATCACTATCGGTCTGGTAGGCAGCCCTGAGGCGGCACCGCTGCTGATGGATATTGCGCGACGCCACCCGCAGCAGGCCCAGAAGGCTGTCACGGCTCTGGGCAAAATGGGCGGGGGGGAAGCTACCGCGTTCCTCAAAAAGTTGCTCGCCGAACCGCAGGAACTGGCCGAACTGGCCGGCGGGATGGTTTCCAAGGACGATTTGCGGGTGGCGATTATCAAGTCGCTGGGACAGATTGGCGATCGCGACGCCATTGATCAGATCAAGAAGTTCCAGGAAGGTCAATCTGCGACCCAGAAGATTTTTTTCAGAAAATCTCCGGTGAATAAAGCTATTGCAGAGGTGTTGTCGAAGAAATAGGCAGCACCGAAACAAGCTTGGCGCCATAATGGCAGGGAAGTGCCGTTATGGCGCTCTTTTTTGTGTCTAAGTGGCAGTCGTGGTGCCAGTATGGCAGTGTGTTTCTGCCGAGATACTGGCCGCAAAACGTAAGTCGTTGCATGACAGTACCTTGTTATTTTTGGCACGCTACGTGATATTACTCTCATCAGAATGAGCAACAAACCGAACACAAAGGAGAGAATCATGAACTGCGTAACCAACAAGCACTATCGCAACCCGATGAATCGCGAGATTGATCGCCTGTTCAGCGACATGTTCAGTTTCCCGACCTATCGTCAAGAAAATAGCGGGGACTTCGCTCCCCGGGTAGATATCCAGGAGAGCGATGACAATCTGGCCTTGACGTTTGAACTGCCGGGCATGGAAAAGGGTGACATCAATGTCACCATCGCCGAGGGCGTCCTGACGGTCGCCGGCAAACGCGAGATCAAAAACGAGTCGAAGGACAACAACTACGTCCGTCGCGAGATTCGCCGGGGCAGTTTCAACCGCGCCTTTACGCTTCCCGACACGATCGATCCCGAGAGTGTTGTAGCCGACTACAAAAACGGCCTCCTGGAAGTCAAACTGGCCAAGCGGGAAGAAGTGAAACCGAAGCAGATAGAGGTCAAGATTTCGTAACCGACACCGTATCTCACTTAGTGCTGTAGCAGGGGAAAGGTCGGCCGGAACTACGGCCGGCCTTTTTCCGCTACAGGATGTAACGGAGGCGTGTACAACAGCAAAACGTGATTTACCTTTAGGTGACCAAACCGTTTGAAAATTGTATACTGAGACAATGAACAACGACTACTACAAAACGCTGGGTGTGGCGGAGGATGCCGGCGCCGATGAGATCAAAAAGGTCTATCGCAAGCTGGCCAAGAAGTTTCACCCGGATCGCAACAAGGGCGACAAAGACGCCGAGGCGCGTTTCAAGTCGATTTCGGAGGCTTACAGTACGCTTTCCGATGACAAGAAGCGGGCCGAGTACGACATGATGCGCAAATACGGCGCTCACGGCGGTCCTTTTGGCGGTGGTCCCCAGGGAGGCTTCGGCGGCAATCCGTTTGCCGGGGGCGGCTTCGGCGGTCGGGCGTTTGACTTCTCCCAGTTTACGCAGGGCGGTGGTGGTCGCGGTGCCCAGGGGTTTGGCAATATCCACGGCATGGAAGAGATTTTTGAGGCCTTTTTTGGCGGCGGGCTCGGCGGCTCACCGTTCGGGCAATCGGGCGGCCAGCCGTTTCGCACGCGCCGGCAGCGCGGCCAGGACGGTTCCGATATGCATCTGACGGTCACGGTGAGTTTCTACGAAGCGATCAACGGGACTTCCCGCAAGATCCGCACCCGTGACAAAGGCCCGCAACTGGTTGTGAAAATCCCGGCCGGAATAGACACCGGCGGCAAGGTTCGTGTCCGGGGTCAGGGTCACCTGGGCAGTTTTGGCGGAAAACAAGGCGACTTACTTATAACGGTGATGGTTATGCCGGATCAGAATTTCGAACGCAAGGGTAACGACATTTACAGTTCGGTCAATATCTCGTTTGTTGACGCGATCAAGGGATGCAAAACGAACGTGAAAACGCTCACTCGCACACTTGCCCTCTCGGTTCCGGCGGGTACGCAGCCCGGCACGGTGATGCGCCTGAAGGGCCAGGGGCTGGCGGTTGGCGGGAAAACCGGCGACCAGTATGTCACGATCAATGTGACCATCCCGAAAACGCTCACCGAAAAGCAGCGCAAGCTGCTCGATGAGTGGGAGACGTAGTCTCATGGATTCGTCCTCGATTCTGTCTCTGACCGTCGTGGCCGGGGCCGTGCTACTGCTGTTTGGCGGCTGTGCGTTTGTGATCAAGCGCTTCCTTGTCAACAAACAGTACTTCGGGGGTGAGATTCAGTTTATCGGTCGCCAGGTCGTAGATCAGTTCAACAACGCGGATAAACGGGCGGCGCTTGACCATGTGATATATGTCGAAGAGGATGAACGCGAGGACCACTTTGTGGCCGAAAACAACCCCTCGACCCGATTCACAGCCAAATAGCCCGGATTATATCGCCGCCCACTAACCGGCGGAATGTCAGCACGAGAGATATGGTGTCAGGAAAAGGACGGCTAGGCGTGTGCCCGGGACACGGGTGCAAAAAAGAGATTGTGATGAGAGGATTGGGGGATAGAATATGAACCTGAATAAATTTACACAGCGGTCCATCGATGCCATCACCTATGCGCAACAGATGGCTCAGGCGGAACAACATCCGCAGGTCACGCCCGAGCACCTGATGGTCGCCCTGCTCAAGCAGGAAGACGGCCTGATTCCCCAGGTGATCAAAAAATCGGGAGCGGACTTTGACCGTATATTCGATGAGACTACCGATGCCCTGGCGCTGCTGCCGAAACAGTCCGGCGGGCAGTTGTATCCGTCGCAGGAACTCACCCAGGTCTTTTTCAAGGCCGAGGGCGAACTCAAGCAGTTCAAGGACGAATACGTATCGGTCGAGCACCTGCTGCTTGGTCTGCTTGAGGTCAAAAGCAAGGCACAGGAGATCCTGAAACGTAACGGTGTGAAGCGCGATGAACTGCTCAAAACGCTGACCTCTATTCGCGGCAAAAGTCGGGTGACCGATGCCGATCCCGAATCCAAATACGCGGTGCTGGAAAAGTACTCGCGCGACCTTACGCAGATGGCCCGCGAGGGCAAACTTGATCCCGTGATCGGGCGCGGCGATGAG
>JAHIVM010000502.1 GCA_018816665.1 Candidatus Zixiibacteriota bacterium | reverse complement strand
TCGGACGTGCCATTGATGAATCTATCGGAATCGATGGATTGAATGGCCGGATGCATATGCGGCAGGTCCGCGGACGCACCTGCCCTACACGTTCTTGCATGAGTTCTCACTCTTCTGTAGGGCACGTGCGTCTTCGGACGTGCCATCGATGAATCTATCGGAATCGATGGATTGAATGGCCGGATGCATATGCGGCAGGTCCGCGGACGCACCTGCCCTACACGTTCTTGCATGAGTTCCCACTCTTCTGTAGGGCACGTGCGTCTTCGGACGTGCCATTGATGAATCTATCGGAATCGACCGATTGAATGGCCGGATGCATATGCGGCAGGTCCGCGGACGCACCTGCCCTACGACCGATCACCCCATATCTATTTTCACTGACGTCATCTGTCACCCACGCGCCATACCTTCATCCCATGTCAAGACTTCTGAGATACTTTGAGCCCGGGCAATACTGCTTCCTCACGGGGATCACGGCGCAACGAAGGCCGTTGCTCACCGGGAATGCCGACCTGCTGGCCCAGGCAGTTATCCGGGCTCGTGCAGGGCTCAGCTTTCGTTTTACAGCCTGGGTGATAATGCCCAATCACTTCCATGCGATTCTACACGCTCCAGATGGCAACGTCTCCGATATTGTGCATCGCATCAAGTTGTCTTTCTCGCTGAAATATGCCCGCCGCCACAAAACTGCCGGCAAAGTCTGGCAGAGGCGATTCTGGGACCACATCGTTCGCGACGATGATGACATGTTGAAACATGTGGACTACATTCACTACAACCCTGTCAGACATGGGTATGTAATGAGTCCCGGTGCCTGGCGGTTATCTACATTCCGTAGGTATTGCCGGAGGGGGATTTACGGGGTGGATTGGGGAGCCGAAGAGCCCGATTGGGGCGAGACGTCGTTCGGGGAGTGATTAGTAGGGCACGTGCGTCTTCGGACGTGCCACGTTCGCATTGTCCCCTCGCAAACAGTCGCGGCAGGTCCGCGGACGCACCTGCCCTACAATTGGGTCGTTCCCGGCCCTACTCCGCCTCTACCGGTTCGCGGCGGTTGGCCAGCATATCCCGCAGTAGCTTGCGGAACGGCGCATACGCGCACTCCTGGTCGCACACATCAAGATCGGTCAGCTTCAGGCAGTGTCCCTCGCACTTTGTTGATCCGGTCAGCACGCTCTCGGGTACGTCCCCGTCGATCAGCGGCATCAAATCACGAGCCGGTATCGTGAAGGTAGAGCCGCAGTTTTCACACTCGTGATTGAAAAAGAACAAGTTGATACTGAAGTCTTCATCGTTGACTTTCATGCCCAGCGGCCGGACCTGGGGATCTTCCATAATGTCATTGATGCTGAACCAGTGCCCGCACATAGGACACTGCTTGAATCGCGTGATAGCCATAATCGCCCCTTTTTGCAGTGTTCGTCTCTCGGGTCTAGGTATCGGTTGAGGATTCGGGAGGATGAGACGAAAGGGGCGACAGACTGCTACCTGCCCGTCCGATTGGTCGTTTTTTGCATAGCTCTGGACGGTTCCTGACGGGAGACTCTGGTTGACAGGGCGGCTTTTCCTGCTATTTTGGCTCCATGAGCCGAGCCAATGCCTTTACCGACATCCTTCGTTCGGAATTCCCGGACGACCGCGTAACCTTCCAGAAGGGTATCGCCACCTTCCACCCGGAGAACGCCGGGGAAGCAGCGGCCTACTTCAAGCTGGCCAATAAACACGGGCAGAAGTCGTTTATCACCGGATTTGGCAATAATCTCGATCCCGAGGGCGAACTTTTTCATCCGCTGGTAGCCATCCGCACCGATCGGTTGAATCAACTGCTGGATGTCGCCCTGCAGGATTTTTATGTCAAAGTGGGCGCTGGCTTTCCCCTGAGAGAGATCAACCTGGATATCGCGCCGGACAATCTGTATCTGCCGCATTCGGCCTTGCCGTATGTGGGATCGGTGGGCGGGGCGATTGCGGTTAATCTGGCGGCCGATGTCAACCACTACGATTTGCAGATCAAAAAGTACCTGATCCGGGCGGAGATTGTTACGCCCGAAGGCGAAATCATCACGCCGGGGTCGGCCTGTTTCAAATCGGTGTCGGGACTGGATGTGGTGAAGATTTTTGCACCGTCGTGGGGTCTGCTCGGCCTGGTGGTCAATGCCACGTTTCGGGTGTTGCCGCTTACCGCGCGCGAGGAGTTCGACAACATGCGCATGCAAGAGGTTGACCGGGCGCATTTCCTGTCCGGCATTGTTGAAACCAACACCGATGTTGATGCCGAGTACTCGCGCAAAATCAAGGCACGTTTTGACCCCAACGGTGTCCTGCCTATAGTCTGAGTTTGATGCAAATCGAACAGGGAGATATATCCATGGCCAGAGCTCCAAAACACTCACGGGTAGCTGTCCTGGGCGCCAGCCCGAAAGAGGATCGCTATTCGTTCAAGGCGGTTCACATGCTTGGGGAACACGGGCATGTACCGATTCCGGTTCACCCCAAGGGTCACGAAGTCGACGGAATCCCCGGCGTGAAATCGCTACCTGATATCACCGGTCCCATCGATACGCTCACGTTTTATGTGAATGCGCAGATTTCCGATGCCGAGTTTGACAACATTATCAGGCTGAAACCCCGTCGGGCAATCTTCAACCCCGGCGCCGAAAACGAAAATCTGGCGACAAAGCTGGAAGCGGCGGGTATAGAAGTGGTGCGGGCCTGCACGCTGGTGATGCTACGGACCGATCAGTTCTAGGAGTGTCACTGGTCTTTTGATACAAGGGCACGTGCGTCTTCGGACGTGCCACGTTCGTATTGTTTTCTCAAAAACAGTTGCGGCAGGTCAGCGGACGCTCCTGCCCTACAATGTATTGATTGTGGAATCGCTTTTGTGTCCTACGACGGGTCGTGATCGAGATACATCAGCTTATCCATTTTGCCGTGGATAGCTGTTACGGTCGTCTCAACCAACTCCTCAACATCGATAAACGCCGTATTCAACACCAGATCGTAATTGTGGGGGTCATCAATATCGGCATCGAACACTTTCTGGATGAAGTGCCGACGGTTTTCATCGGAGGTCTGTATTTCGCGGCTGGCGTCATCGTGGCTGAGTCCCTTGTACTTCATGAGGTTTTCGATCCGTTTGGCCTCGGGACAGACCACACGGATATGTAAACCCGTATCCGGTCCCAGGATGAAATTACCGCCCCGCCCCATCAGCACGACGCCGCCCAGCCGCGACATGGAGAGGACTACTTTGCAGAGGTTGCGGGTGTAGTCACTGTGGTCCACTGCCTGGCCGGTGAGAATGGTTTCCACCGCCAGTTCCAGGCCGTTGCGAAAACGATTATCGAGCGACTCGATGATTCGTCGACGATACCCGCTGGATTTGCAGACGGCATCAATGGCCTCGCGGTGAAGACGCTGATAGCCCAGTTTCAGAGCGAGGCGGGATCCGAAGTATGAACCGCGACTGCCGGTTTGCCGGCTGATAGTCACGATAGGTTCGGGAGCAGGACGGACTTCGGGTTCATCGGCATGATCCCGTTGTTCCAGTTCCCACTTGCGTAATTGGCGATTGATTATGGCTTCGATTGAGGTCATGAGTACCACCTCCTATAAAAAATATACGGAGCGATCCTGTTTCAGCAACCAAAAAACGAGCAAGAAGACCCCTGTTCATGAGATGAACAATTATGACAGATTCTGCCCGGCGTGACATTTTTTGGTTGTAACGGGGAGGAAACAGTCTTATTTGTACAGTGTAGCCAGGGAGAGGGTAGTTTCATAACGTCCCGTGGGCTATGTCCTAGTTACTCGTAGGTCCTTTTCAAGTACCTGCACAGAACGGATGCTGAGCACAAACGAATCTTCGGAAATGCCGTCAGGCGTTGTCCGGAAACCTGTCAACGGTGGTGTCGTGTAACCAACAGGTAAGCGATGATAGTGACTCGGTACATATCGCATCAAATTACGGACCGGATGGGTCGTAAGGCCGGATTCGGACCAGGAACGGTGTGGTGTGTTTCGATTGTGATTCTGTTGCTTTTCTCGGGGTGCGCCACCAACTACACGGGAGCCTACCGTTTTGCCGGTCCGTCGGAAGAGACCTGCGACACGTGGGATAATTCCCAACTACAGCACTATGTCCCGTCGATTGATACGGTCGACAGCAAGTCAAGTGCAGATCGAACCTACGCATATGATGCCAGTCCGGTGATCGAGGAAGCCGACTGTTGCTGGATACCGGAGCTGGCGGCGCCAATCACCACGGCAGATCTGGTGGCGGCCGGACGTTCGCTGATGCGCGACAAAATAGGTGAGATGGTAGCCGGTCTGGCGTTGCTTGTTCCTCATCCGGTGCTGCGCGTCATGCTGATAATGATAGGTACCTGCGCCGAGGAGCAATTGCAGGAGTGGTATGATCTGATCACGACCTTCTTGCTGGGGACACCCCCGGCGGAACAGGCAGTGCGGGAAACTCACACTCCGCCGCCATCCTCTCCGGTTCCGGGGAGAGGTTTTTGCGAGACGGATTCGGCCGAAGCCACGAATGGTTACGGGATTCAGCCGGTCCGGACGCTGGCGGTGGCCACGGTGCGGTAGCTTTCTCTTTCTGCCACAAATTGTTTTTCCCCATGAGGCGACGGTCGTATATTGTGCTTCTGCGATGGCACACGATAGCGACACAACCCTGGATTTTGCCTCGGATCTGGATTTCTCTGAGATTCTTACCAATCCGATTCTGGATATTGCTGCCCGATTCTGGGAGCAGGACCGCTACGAGGCCTTCAGGGTATGCTACCGCTCGATGCGTCGGATCGACGATCTCGTTGACGACCGCAAGGCCGCAGGTGTGGCGCTGACGGCGCAGGAGATTCGTCAGTATGAGGCGATGATTGAGCGGTGGATGAATGCGGTTCGGGCCGGTCGGGCCGAGGATGCCTTCCAGAAAGAGTTTGTGAATACACTGGATTGCTTTGCCCTACCGTTCTGGCCCTGGGAACGTCTGTTTCGGGCGATGGCCTACGATCTGACGCACAATGGTTTCCCGACCTTTCTGACTTTCCTGCGCTACTGCGAGGGTGCGGCCATTTCTCCGGCGGCTATTTTCATGCATCTTTGCGGCGTCCGCAGGGCTGGCGAGAAGTATCAGGCCCCGGAGTTCGACATTCGGAAAGTGGCCCGTCCGCTGGCCGTGTTTTCTTACCTGGTTCATATCATGCGAGATTTCCAGAAGGACCAGGAGCAGGGCCTCAATTACTTTGCTGACGATCTCTGTGCGCGGTGCGGGCTCTCTTCGGGGGATTTGCGGGCAGTTGCCGGGTCAGGTCAACCAACCCCTGATTTCCGAAGATTGATGGCCTTGTACCAGGGGATCGCCGAATACTACCGTCGGAAGTCCCGGGCGATGATCGACCGCATGAAAGCCCATCTGGAGCCCCGCTATTACCTTAGTTACGAGATCATTTACAGCCTGTATCTCCAAATATTTGAACGAGTTAACCCAGAAGAGGGGACGCTTTCGACGGCTGCCATGAATCCGTCGCCGGAGGAAGTGCGGGCGCGTATCGACACCACTGTCCGTCATATTCAGTCGCAATCAAATGTGTGATTAATCGGAAGATGCACCGGTTTGGGGTGTATCACGATTGACACAACCCGTTTTTGGTTGATTTACGGGTTCAGCAAAGACGACACTGACACGTGTATAAAGGAGCGAGGTGTAAAGATGTTTAGAGCAGCGATTTCGGCCATAGCACTGTTGCTGCTGGCATCTTCGGCGACAGTAGCCGACGAGGTGGCAGTGACGGTTTACAACAGCAATCTGGGGGTGGTGAGCGAAACCCGTTCCCTGGATCTCGAAAAGGGTAACGGGCGGCTGGCTTTCCGGGATGTCCCGGAGCGCATTGATGCCAGTTCGGTGCGTTTTGAGGTGGTGGATAGGGGGCGCAAGGTAGCCATACTCGAGCAGAACTATGTCTATGACCTGGTATCACCCGAGCAATTGTATACCAAGTACATTGATCAGACTATCGAGATGATTGACAAGGAAGGCCATCTGTATTCCGGGACATTGCTGGCGTTCTCAAGCGGTGCGGTGACCCTTCAGGATACTGCCGGCAAGGTGAGAATCATCGGCCTGGACAATATCACCGAAGTTGACTTCCCGCTGTTGCCGGAAGGACTTATCACCCGTCCGACACTGTTCTGGCTGTACGCCTCGGATTTCTCCGGCCAGGCTGACTGCAATGTCAGTTACCAGACGACCGGTCTCAACTGGGAGGCAGAATACGTGGGACGGCTGGACAAGGACGATACCTCGCTGCATCTCTCCGGGTGGGCCTCGATCAACAACACATCCGGTAAGACCTACAAAGACGCCAAACTGAAACTGATTGCCGGTGATATCAACCGGGCGCAGCGCGGACCGGCGGCCCTGAAGGGATCGGCCCGAACCATGGAAATGGCGATGGCGGCGCCGGACTTTCAGGAGAAGGCGTTTTTTGAGTATCACATGTATACGCTGCCCCGATCCGCTACGCTGGCCAACAAAGAGATCAAGCAGCTTTCGCTGTTTGAACCATCGACGGTGAAAGTAAAGAAAGTGTATCTCTATCAGCCGGATCAGAATCCCACGGATGTCACGGTGAAGGTGGAGTTTGTCAACTCGACCGGCGACGGCTTGGGGATTCCGCTGCCGGCCGGTCGGGTTCGCCTGTTTAAAGCGGATGACGATGGCGCCATGATCCTTCTGGGCGAGGACCGGGTGGATCATACACCAAAGGACGAAGAGGTGTCATTGACGGTGGGGACGGCTTTTGATATTGTGGCCGAGGAAAAGATATTGGATCACAGTCGGATATCGGCCAAGGTTGAGGAGCGGACCTACCAGATTGAGTTGCGGAATCGCAAAGACACAGATATAACGGTAAAGGTGGCGAAGAATTTCTGGGGATTCTGGGAAATCGTGTCCGCCAATTACGAATACGAGAAAAAAGAGTCGAATGTCGTGCATTTTTCGGTGCCGGTGAAGGCTAACTCGACGGCCCGGTTGGACCTGCGGGTGCGCTTCACGTCCCGGTGATGCAACTTCGGTTGACAAGCCTGTACTTAGCCATTACATTCGATGGATTCGCTGACTGGAGAAATGGAGCAGGAGGTCTCAGGTGAAGATAAGTTCAAAAGTATTGTTGTTCATAGTCCTGGCGGTTGTTCTTGGGAGTACCCTGTCGGTCCTGGCCGGCAAGCCCCGCAAGCTCCCCGCCGGATCATACATCACAACGGCCCGCATTGAGATTCTGTCCGGCGACGAAGAGCGATACAAAACGGCTATCGCGATGCTGGATTCGCTCATAATGCACTACGGTCCCCATTCGGAAGGCTACTTCTGGATGAACCAGTTGTATTATGATTTCATTGCGAAGCGCTCAGATCTCAAAGAGAAGCTGCCGTATGTCGAACTGGCGGTGGTGTATGCGGACTCGATCCGTTACTGCTGCGACAATAAGAAGGTACCGAAGAAATATCGCAAGGATTGCCAGGAACAGAGTGCGAGGGCTGATTCCACCATGGAACGGCTTCGTCGTGAGTTCTATCACGACGGTGTTGAGCAGATCAAGGAGATCACGCAGATCTCCGAGGACCTGAAAGCCGAAACCGACTCGATATCGATTGCCTACTACAAGGAACGTCGGGCTGCGCTCGTGGATTCCTGTAAGGACAATATGGTCCTGGCCATTGCGATTGATCCGTCGGATCCTCACCCGTACATTGGACTTGCTTCCGGTTACGAAAAGAGTGATGACTACGAAACTGCTCTGGTGTGGCTGAAGAAGGCTCTTGACAAAGCGGATGAGCGCGATGAGTTACTGCGCATCATCTCTTATGACCATATTTCACTGGGGCAGTACTGTGAGTGCATTCCCTATTTCCGTGAGTTCATTGATATCGCGGTGCAGGACTCTTTCTGGCTGAATGAAAATCGCAGTGCGCTCATCACCGACATGAACAACCTGACTATATGCTATAACAACTGCAAGATGTTCGATTCGGGTTATGTCAACAATCGCCGCATCCTGGCTATGGACCCTGAGAATACGG
>JAHIVM010000501.1 GCA_018816665.1 Candidatus Zixiibacteriota bacterium | reverse complement strand
CGCAAGCTGACGGCGATTACATCCAAATCGCATACATCGATAGTTTTCATCAACCAGATTCGCATGAAAATCGGCGTGATGTTTGGCAATCCGGAAACCACCACCGGCGGTAACGCTCTGAAGTTTTACTCATCGGTCCGTCTGGATATCCGCCGTATCGCCGCTATCAAGGACGGCCAGGAGGTGGTGGGCAACCGGACCCGCGTCCGGGTGGTGAAAAACAAAGTCGCTCCGCCGTTTAAGGATACGGAGTTTGACATTATCTATGGCCAGGGAATCTCTCGCACCGGCGAATTGATTGATATGGCGGTGGAGCAGAACATCGTGGAGAAATCCGGCGCCTGGTTCTCTTACGACGGCAACCGGCTGGGTCAGGGGCGGGAGAATGCCCGACGGTTCCTTACGGAGAACACCGAGATCTACAATGAGATTATGAACAAGGTGAAGGTGGCTATGGGCTGGGCCGGTGCCGAAGTTCCGGCCGTGAAAACTGAGAAGGCACCCGCCGAGAAGACTGAGAAAACTCCGGTCGAGGCGACCGCGGACAACTAGTCATTCGTTGAGAATCAGATAATCCGGGCCCCGCCGTGAACCACGGCGGGGCCTTTTTGTGGACAAAAATGGGTCTAATGCGGTTTGCACTGCAGGGGCTGACTGAGCTTCAGCCGGTGGCGGGCAATGGTCGAGTACACCCGTCGCGCAATCTGACGGACTCCCGGCAGCAGGATGAACTGCCCCAGCAGCCGGGATCGGGGAAACAGCCCGGCCAGTTGACCGACTGCGTCGGCACCCGTGAATATGGTACCCTCGCGGGAAATCAGGTGTACTTTGTTGGCCAGCAGTTCCGGCGACGGCAGAGATTGTCCGCCGGTCATCGTGGCGCAGGACAACGGTACCAGTTCAACAACGCCCAGCGTGTCCAGCTTGCGGACCCTGCTCGCCGCCCTTCTGCAGATGGGACAATGATCATCGAATATGAGGAAATAACTTACCATAATGTCACCCGGGTTGCCTGCTTCATCGTATAACTACCTTGGGATGCCCGCTGATGTAACAGCGAGGCAGCAGGAAAAGGTCCGACCGAAACAGAACAAAAAAGGACTTGTACCGGCGGCGGCCCCCCCGAGGGGCGCGACAATTGAAAATACTTGTCAATGGGGAACTCACCTTCTATTATTTGGCAGGTTGGTCGACTGATCGGCCACCCAGTATGGAGTTGATTATCAATACGTTAACTGACAACAAGCATATTTCCGGCGAGGGAACTTCACGAGTGCCCGAAATGTTTAGACTAGTACGCTGGGTAGACGAGCTGCTTGCCAATGGAGGGAGAGAACTTCATGGTTGAAAGCAGTTCGAAAAAGGAACTCGCGAAGCGACGGGCGTTCGACAAAGAAGCGCTGCCCCATATGGATGCGCTGTACCGGACTGCTCTCCGCATGACGAAAAACAGTCAGGATGCTGAGGATTTAGTACAGGAAGCGTTCGTTAAGGCTTACCGATTCTGGGACAAATTCGAGTCCGGTTCAAACTGCCGGGCCTGGTTGTTCAAGATAATGACGAACATCTTTATCAACGACTACCGGTCCAAGTCCCGAACCCCGGTGTCTGTTAATGTCGATGATATCGACGATAATTTCCTGTACGGCCAGCTGGCTGACCTGGGGCCCGGGGATAACCCGGAGAGACAGTTGTTCGCCAAGGTATTTGACGACGACGTCAAGAAGGCAATTGAGGAACTACCGGATGATTTCAGAATGGTCGTGGTGCTTTCATTCCTCGAGGGATTCTCGTATCAGGAGATCGCTGATATTGCCGATTTACAACTGGGAACGGTTAAGTCACGACTGCATCGGGGTCGAAAACTCCTGCAAAAGCAGTTGTATGACTATGCAATAAAGAATGGCTACATCAAGGACACCGCAAAATGACCTGTCAGGAAGCACTAAGTCTACTTTATGACATAATTGATAAAGAAGCTTCTGAGATCGACGCCCAACAGGTTCGCCAGCACCTCGCCAATTGTAAGGACTGCTCCGAAGTTTACCGGGTTGAAGCTACCATAAATGAACTGGTCAAAGAGCGGATAAGCCAGACCAACGGACCGTCGGATCGTTTCCAGGCCCTTAAAAGCAAGGTTCTCGCCGAGCTTGACGCTATTGATGCTGAGGAGCGTTCCGGCAGTAGAGCCGACGCCTCAATCGCCCCGACAAAAAAAAAACCAACTTTTAGACTGAATCGCATGCTCGCTGTCGCGGCGGCCGCGGTAGTTGTCTTTTTCGGCGCTTTTTACGCCACACAATACACCGATCATCAGCATGTCTATTTACCGCTTGAGGAAGCCCATTGGGCGGGGGCCGAGGATACCTCGGAGTTCCGCAACGTTTCCGTCACTGCCTCGACCGAATCACAGTTGCAGGGCGAGTGGGCGTACCACATCGATCATACGGTAGCCGGTTTCAATCTTGTCGGCGGCCATCTGGACACCATCGACGGGGTCGAATTCGCGCATTTCATGTATGAGTCGGGCGAGCGGAGG
>JAHIVM010000500.1 GCA_018816665.1 Candidatus Zixiibacteriota bacterium | reverse complement strand
AGTTCTTCATTGATCTCTCGCAGATCAGCAAGGCCGACTTTGGTTTCATGTCCATGGAAGAGGATGCGGAGCGGAAGAATCACTGGGTGACGTTGTCGGAGGATGGGCAGTGGCGGCGGCGCGTCTTCAAGGGTGTGGATATTGAAAGCGGGTTACCGGGGATCTACTTTGCGAATGTGATAGGCAAAGACTATGTCGACTGGCTGGGCCGGGATAAGTTCCGTACACTTCCGTGCCATACTCAGCGTGATCTTGATGACGGCAGCATCTTTGTCCAGACCGCTGGCGATCTGGATTATTACCTGCAGCCCGACGGATCGGCAAAAGACCGGGCGATAATCCAGCATCTTGGCAAGGATGCCTTTTTTGACATCCTGCAGCCCGAGCGCAAGGCGCGCGTGCCGGACTTTGCGGTAAGAGCGAAGGAGTAGGTCCAGAGACTTGGCCCTGGCGGTCCAGCGGAGACACGGTAAGGACAGCCTGAAAGTGCCTCTACAGATTGACCTGTCTGGGTGGGTCTGTGTTGGGCGAGAGCCTCTGCCGGCCGTACGGGAAGAAATCGCTTCAACCCGGTCGGTCGCACGATTAGATAGTCCGCTTCGGCATGGATGATGAGGAACGTGGATGGAAGTTTTCGAGGAATTGTTCTGTGAATCCCAGGGTAGACCTGTCGTCTATAGGGGGAAGACAGTTATGCTGGGGGATCGATTGAATGTCGGAGTGGGAACGAGTCACTTGATGTTTCGCATTGTCTCTACGAGTTCGGAGTGGCGCCAGGGATTCACTCTGGACTGCAACGGCGTGCTGGACTTCGGAGATGGTGAAGAAGTCAGTAGTGGGGTCCATATATGGTCCGACACGGCTCCTTCTGAAGCGATGTTTAGGTGTCGACCAAAGGACGGCATCTTGAGAGTCTGGAACATCTGGGACACGGGTAACGGATGTGCCGAGTCCGGTCACCATGGTGCGGCAATGTGGGCTGAGCAAATCCCCGGTGGATGGCGGTATCACTGCAATGACGGTCATCCGGATGATGATTTCAACGATATTGTATTCGAAATTCTGATTCTGTCAAGGACCAGGATTGGCACCTAGGGTAGTTTCGCTGAGAAATGTGGAGGTACGTGGCACCGTGCGAACAAGGCACCTTACATCATCAGCAGACGGCAGCACCGTGGCAGCGGGAGCCTTCGAAAAGTTCGTCTCAATATGGGACACGAACTCGTGGTCGATCAAGTCGCGATTTCAGGCAACCCTGGACTGGGGGGGGCGCAGACTCTGTCTGTCCGGGGACGGAAGTCTGTGCTTCACAGCCAGCTACCAGGACGACGTTCTGTCCTGTTACGCTACTGCTGATGGGAGTCTACGCTGGCAGCGAAAAGGTTTTGGCGGAATACAAAACCTGTTTTTCTCCTCCAGCAAGGGCATGCTGTATTGCGGTGTAAGCCAGGGTAATTGCGTCTTGTTAGACCCGGTCCATGGCATGACTATCCGCTCTGAGCCCGGAGTGAAGAGGATTCTCGATTGTCCTTTTTCCGAAACAAGATTCGAGGATCGCTTCCACGGACCACTTGCAATTGGTACAGAAAAAGGCGCTCAGCTGATTTCACGTATGTCGTTCGCCCTTCTGGACGCAGTTTTTACATCGCACGGACTATGTGTGTCTGAGAGCGGGAGTTGTGTGCGGCTCATCGACGTCGCTTCTGGCCAGGTCCTGTGGAGATATGATCCGCCGGATGGCCAACACGTCGTTGAACTGGGATACGACCAGGCCAGCGATACCCTTCTGGGTGTCCAGTGGCCATACCGGCATGGTGGTGCGAAAGCACTTCTACAGTTTGATTCAGGAAGTGGCGAATCTTCTCTTATCGGTGACCTGGGAATTCAGGCGTGCACGGCTTATGTGCCGATCCGCAATCAAATCGTGTGCGGGGACGGGACCGTGTTTAGTGCGTTCACCGGAAGAGTAGAGAATCACGATGTGTTTGGTCCCGGACTCGGGGAGTAGCGTCCAGTTGATAAGGCGTTAGACTCAATCATCCGGTAGTGCGTAAAACACCAAGAAGGCAATGAGAAAGGGATTGCAGACCGAGAGGGAGGTGCTGGAATCGGCCGACTTGTCAAAGAACACGACGAAAGCTGTTGTCCGGGATCCAAAGACTGGTGAGTATGGCAATACGATTCCTGATTCTTATCTCCCCGACGGTACCCCCGTGGAAGTGAAAGATCGGGCGCGCATCTCGGATTCACCGCAGTTGAGGAGACAGAATGAGCTGGCCAAGAGGGCGACTGGCGGTCAGGCCATCGTGGTGCGGGCACGTGATAACGGCATTGTATCCAGTACTGTGATGGACAATATGGATGTCCGTGATCGCTTTTTCAAACCCTTGAGATAGAGGAAGACCTATGGCCGGAAGTAGGGTGAAGCAGGTGAAAATCAAAATACTATCTCGAAACGACTTGACGTCTAACGAAGCACTTGATCTTAGATCAAGGCGATTGTCGGGTCCAGAAACCGCAAGAGTTGGCAAGCAGCTGGTGTTCCACTCCGACGAAGCCGAGCGCCTGCTGAAGTTTGTGGCGGAGTATGATTCCGGGTTCTACTGCCCGGAGAAATGCGATGTTTATGAACCGGTCCGAGAGGTGTTTAATCCGGCCGATCTCTCGGATCCAGTGCGGTGGTTGAGCCAGGCCAGTGGCAGAGTTCTGATCAAGAAGACAAAGCCCTTCCGCTACGAGGGTTATGTAGAGAACCATCGGCACAGT
>JAHIVM010000499.1 GCA_018816665.1 Candidatus Zixiibacteriota bacterium | reverse complement strand
GCTTACGGCGTTTGACCGGACGGTCGGACTGGGGCGATTGCGAGTTATCCATGTGAACGACAGCAAGCAGCCACTTGGCTCCCGGCGGGACCGTCACGAACATATCGGGCAGGGTTTGATCGGCATAGAGGGGTTTCGGAGTCTTGTTAACGACCGACGGTTCAAAGACATCCCGATGATACTGGAAACCCCCAAAGGAGATGATCTGCAGGAGGATATCGACAATCTGGCCGTCCTTCGGGGATTGGTGAAACGAGGTTCAGGGCGGTCGGCGTAGGTGTCGTTGTGCGCGGGACAGTTGCACGGCCGCCTTGCGCAGGGGATCGTTTTGTTTTACCTTGGTCCAACCAACTCTTTCGGCAGGAACAGTGGTACACACATATGGATTATGACCGCGAATATGCCCGCACGGGCGCGTATTTCGGTGTCGAACCCGAGCAGATTCTGGTCGATCATGTCGACCTGCTTGACCGTGACCGACCGATTCTGGACATCGGAGTTGGTCAGGGTCGTCATGCCCTGTACCTGGCCGCCAATGGGTTTGTCGTCCACGGTATTGACCCGTCGGAAGAGGCAATCCGCAGCGTGGCCGAGAAGGCCCATGCCGCCAATCTGCCGGTGAGGGTAACCCGCGACGGTTTCGATACCTACCGGGCACCGGACCACACCTACGGTGCCGTGCTCCTTTTTGGATTGTTGCCCATTCTGCCTCGTCGGCAGACGGAGGGGTTGCTCCGGGCGGTTGACAACTGGATCGCGGCCGACGGTCTGGTCTTTGTGACAGCTTTTTCCACCAGCGACCCCGCCTATCCAATGCATCGGGATCAGTGGCGGGAAATAGGTCGCAACTCGTTTACTGACAACCGCGGAGATATTCGCAGCTATCTCGAGCCTGATGAAATCCTTGAGTTGTTTGACGGCTGGGAGGTGGTGTTCCATGACGAGGCGGAGGGACCGCTGCACCGTCACGGCAACGGTCCCGAGCATTACCACGGCTTGATACGCGCCGTGTTCCGGAGATGACAGCGTGAGCCAGAAAAAACACGGTGATGATACAACCAATCCGCTTGACTGGGCCACCCTGGATTCGACCTATCTGTTCAGGGAACGACATCTGACGGTGCGTTCGGATCGCTGTCGCATGCCCGACGGGCGCGTTGTCGATCCCTACTACGTTCTGGAGTTTCCCGCCTGGGCCAGCGTGGTGGCCCTGACCCCCGACAGGCGGATTGTTCTGATACGGGAGTACCGTCACGGCCTCGGCCGAACCTTGCTCGGCCTGCCCTGTGGTATTGTAGAAGCGGGAGAGACTCCGGAAATGGCCGCACGACGGGAGTTACTGGAGGAAACCGGGTACACCGCCGGATCACTCGATAGACTCTGCGCACTGACGCCCAACCCGGCGACTCACAACAATCTTACCTATTGCTACCTGGCAACCGACGCGGTACTAACCGGCGAACAGCAACTCGATCGAACGGAGGAAATCGAGGTTGTTACAGCGCCACTTGTCGATATGCCCGACCTGATAGACCGGGGCGAGTTTTTTCAAGCCCTGCACATTTCGGCCGTATATTTCGCATTGAGGAAACAGGGGCTTCTGACCGCAGGGCGATCCTGACGGGCCGCACGAACATTCGTTATGCAAACAGACTGACTATGAAGGAGACCGACCCAATGGCCAGCTGCAATCATCTTATCCTGCACTGTATGGACTACCGTCTGCAATCACCCCTTCGCGACTGGATAGTCGAAAAGGGATGGGTGGACAACACCGATCGTGTGTCAATTGCCGGTTCGTGCAAAGATCCCGACCTTGCGATCGAAAATATCAAAGTGGGTTGCGACCTGCATGGTGTTGGGGAAGTAATTCTGACACAGCACGATGATTGCGGAGCCTACGGCGGGCACGCGGCTTTTGAATCGCTGGAGCAGGAGCGCGCCGCACTCATCGCGGACATGGATGTTCTCCGGGATCGTGTTCTGAAACGCTGGCCGGACGTCCGGGTAACCCGGGTGTATATCGAGCAGGATGGCGATGGGTGGAAGTTCGTCGAGATATAGACGACGGTCCATCTCCCGGCCCGCCCCCGGCGCAACTGCCGGTTGCTGATCTGCCTGAGCGCGAGTGGGATGTGGTGGTCAATGGCGCCGGACCCGCCGGTTCCACCTGTGCCCTGGTGCTTGCCCGGGCCGGCCTGAGCGTTTTGCTGGTGGACAAACAGCGGTTTCCTCGGCCCAAAACCTGTGGCGACATACTCATGCCCGACACCCTGGCTGTTTTGACCCGGCTGGGGTTGCGACAACGGGTCGACAGCATGGCACATCGGTTCAGCTCTTTCCGCGTTTTCAGCCCCGCCAACACCACCTTTGCCATCCCCGGAGAATTCAGGGCTTGGTGTCGGCATGACTATGACACCTGCCTTGTCAACGAGGCTGTCACCGCCGGAGTCGTATTTGCCCGGGGAACAACGACCGATGTCGAGGACAGGGGCGGGGTGGTGAGGGTACAATTCAAGGCATGCCACCGACCTATCGCGACAAAAGTTGCGGTTATTGCCACCGGTGCATCGGTGCATCTCACCCACAGGCTGGGAATGGTCACGCAGCGCAAGCCGTCGGCCGTGGCTATTCGCCAGTACATCCGGGCCGACTTTGACTTGAAGGAAGCAGTGTTGGCGTATGTGCGCGAGATTCTGCCCGCGTTTGCCTGGATCATACCGCTGGGGGACGGACTGTTTAATGTTGGGTGCGGTGTTCGAATCAACGGCGGCCGGGGGTCGGATCTGAATCTCAGGGATACGCTGGAGCAGTTCAAAAAGTCGTTTCCTCTCGCCGTCGAACTCGCAGGTCGCGCGACCGATGTTGGGAAGCCGACATCGGCGGTCCTGCGCTGCGGGTTGACGGGGAATCGGCACGTTCATGTGGGTCGTATTGTGGCCACGGGGGAGACTATCGGCACTACCTTTCCGTTTACCGGTGAGGGGATCGGCAAGGCTATGCAGGCGGGCGAAATAGCCGGCGAGGTTGTTGTCGCGACGCTTGCGGCCGGGGATATCAATGAACTGGCTGTTTACCGGGAGCGCCTGGATCGGGAACTCGCCCCCGCCTACGAGGGGTATTTCGTGGCTGAGCGATGGCTCGCCCGGGCATCGGTGAATGACTTTATGGCCCGGCGAGTTGCAAAGAGCCCTTTCCTGCAACGGGAACTGGCTCGGTTTATTGCCGGGACCGGCGATCCGCGACGTCTCTACTCACCGTGGAGCATCATTCGTTCCTTGTGGCAGTGAACGACCGGCCGCAGTGGCCCTCACTTCGTACCGCCCATACATACTTCTTGCCTTGCACCGCGAATTCTCCTACCATACAGCCCTATGAAACTAGGGATTATTGGAAAACCGCAGTCCGGCAAAACGACTGTTTTCAATGCCGCGGCTGAACAGCAGGAGGCGGTCGGAGATTTCTCCCAGGCCGTCCACCGGGCACTCATTCGCGTACCGGACGAACGGGTTGATGCCCTGGCCGAACTGGCTCATCCCAAAAAGATCACTTACGCCCAGGTGGAGTTTCTGGATGCGCCCGGGTTAT
>JAHIVM010000498.1 GCA_018816665.1 Candidatus Zixiibacteriota bacterium | reverse complement strand
CGGGATCAACAAACATGACCGTCCGGTCCCCCACCGTGTAGCCGGAGTTGTAACCCAGCACGGTATCATCGGGGATGTACCGCGCAATCGTGCACTCGCTTACCGGCGACTTGCTGTCCGGCAGGTGCAGTTGTGCCCGTTCCGGGACAGTACTGAGCGTACCGCTGCCGCAATCGGCCGCCTGAAGTACGGGCGCAGTCAGGACCGCGATCATGATGAAAGTGATTATGTTTCTTTTCATTGGTTACTCTCCCTCGTCCAGAGGAGTCAATCATTTGGCTGCGTGTGATCCGTTGCTCGGTACCGTATCCTGAAGTATAGCGGAACGCAACGCCGGACACAAGCGCTCTTCGTGACTGGGGCGTCAATCCGGGACGCAGGCTGATTGCATATGCCTGCTGCACAGAGAGTTTGCGATCGGCCGCCGGAGGCAATCACAAATCAATTGTGCCGTCGGGCAACGAGTACTATACTGGTCCTGTTAACTTTGACCAGCAAAGGTGTCTGCCATGAAATCAGCTCGCACGTTCCTGACGATCGCCCTGTTGACCCTCTATTGCCCGCTCTCTGTTCTCGGGGAAAACGACGGTGCGGTCGACCGTAAACTTGTTGAGGATTTCCACAGCAAGTTGATGGAAGACGGCGATCCCGGCCCTCTCATTAACGCCGTGACAAACAATAACATCAAGGACCTGGCCCTGAACCGGAAGCTGTTGCTCAACCGCGACGACCTGTGGGCAATCAAGCTCGACGGCTCCAAGATTATCAATCAGAAGTCGACAGGACGTTGCTGGATGTTTGCCGGCTCCAATGTCGTGACGCCGACTATCATCGAAGAACTGGATCTGGATGACTTCAAGCTGTCCAAGGCACACCTGGCGTTCTGGGACAAGATCGAAAAATCCAATCGATTCCTGGAGCGCATGATCGAATTGCGTGACCGGCCGTTGGATGATTTCCTGCTGTCACGGTATATCGAGTCGCCGGTTGGTGACGGCGGCTGGTGGCACTATTTTAACGGCCTGATGCAAAAGTACGGCGTGATGCCTGCCGCAGCCATGCCGGAGACCAAGCAGTCCAGCGCCACCGGCCGGCTCAACGCGCTCTTGACATCCAAACTGCGACAGGCCACCGCCGAGATTCGACGAATGCATACCGACGGCAAGAAAGTGAAGCAGCTCCGTGAGTACAAAGAGGATGTGCTGGCTGAAGTGTATCGTCTGCTGGTGTACACCTACGGAACGCCGCCGGAGGAATTCACCTTCCGCTACACCAAAGAGGTCGACTCGGTCAAAACTATCGTAGAAGAGAGTTTCACGCCGATGTCCTTCTACGAGCGCTTCTACGCCACGAGCATTCCTCCGTATGTCGCGCTGACGCACAACCCGGCCATGGCCATGAATACGCTGTACCTGCTTGAGGAGAGCCGGAACATTCAGGAGAAGCCGGATTTCCGGGTACTAAACCTGCCGATTGAGAAACTCAAGGCGTACACCGCGGCCATGCTGAAGGACAGCCAGTATGTCTGGTTCGCCTGCGATGTCGGCCGGGACAACTACAACGACTCCGGCCTGTTTGCGGTGGACATTTACGACTACAACACTACCCTCAAGATGGATTTCAAACTCGGCAAAGCCGATCGGATCCGGTATCAGGATATGTCACCCAATCACGCGATGGTGATCTCGGGGCTGGATACTACCTCGACCGGACAGGTAGCCAAATGGCGCGTGGAGAACAGCTGGGGCAGTGACAAGGGTGAAAGCGGCTACTGGACCATGTATGACTCATGGTTTGACGAAAACGTCCTGCTGGTCATGATCGACCCCGCCCTGCTCAGCCCCGACGATGCTGCCGGACTGGAACAAAAGCCGGTTGTCATTGAGGACTGGAAACCGTTCTTCAGGGCGATGCTCAACCTGGAGTAACAATAGGGATAAGCTGATCCAGGCCCGGGACGGTTCGCCGCTCCGGGCCTTGTTGTGTTCGTTATCGGGCACCGGTCAGGGCGCGAGCATTTTGCTCATGACAACACTCCGGTAGTTCGTGACATCCCAACTGACATACTCGATGAAACGATAGCCAAGACGTTCATACCAGCCGATCAGGTGCTTTGCAGGCTCGGCGGTATCAAGCGCAATTTCTGCGGCACCAGAGCTACGGGCGATTGCTTCCGCAGCCGCAATAAGTGCGCCGGCAATCCCGCGACTTTGCATGGCCGGTTCAACGCCGAGTTGACTGATATGACCAACATCATCGCGGTCCAACCATGCCGATCCATGGGTCTGAGCGGGCGGATGATAGAGAATGGTCCCGATTATTCTGTCGTTGTCCACAGCCACCAGGCAGGTGCCCTGACCGATTCGGTTCCTCGTGACACCCGCATCCTGATACGTGGCAACATACCGTAATCCAGCGTCGGCCAGCGACTTGTAGGCGCGGTTGAGCAGCCGGGTCAGTTCCTCAAGAGAGTCTTCCTCCCTAAGCGGACGGATCACCATGGTCGTTGTGTTGCCTCATCATGTTCTTTTTTCGCTCCCGCAAATAAAACAGTGAAACAATCACGGAGCAAGGACGTAGTGTCAGGGTAAGGAAACGTCATATTACCTCACCTCTCACCAACTGATATGACACGATCTTTTCTGAAAATCATTTTGTAAGATTTGAAGGGTTCAGTCGCCTATATACGTAAAGACTTCATAAAACGTAAATCCCGGATATGAGCCTCGTAGAATATGACATCGGGTTTTGGCACCAGGGGCTCAGTTTCGGGATTTCGTTTCAAGGGGATGAGTGCAAGCGGTCACTCATCCTCTTCTTTTTTTCCCCGGGATCTACGAAGACCTTCGCTGACGATTGATCAATCCCCCGTTGTCTGGCCGGACGTCTACCGGCTACCGGGGGAAGTGTAGTCTGAACGTGGTCCCCTTCCCCGCCTCGCTCTCAACGTCGATTGCCCCGCCGTACATCGTGATGATTTTCCTGACCAACGCCAGCCCCACCCCGCTGCCGGTTGACGGTTTGGTGGAGTAGAAGAAATCAAAAATGCGATCCCGATGTTCATCGGCAATACCGCAGCCGTTGTCCCTGACGGTCACCTCGATCTCATCGGCGCGTCCACAGCAGCTCACGTCCAGTTTCGGGTCATCAACGCCTTCCAGAGCGTCAATAGCGTTGGTCACCAGATTCGTGAAAACCATCGCATACTGGGCCCGATTGCCCTGGACGAATGTATTGGCGGGCAGATCGATGGCAACGGCTATACCGCCGGTCTCCAGCGTCGGTTCAAACGCCCGAAGCACGTCGCCCACGATACCCGCGATATCAACCTGCTCAGAAACTTTCAGATCTTCCAGACTCGAGTATTCGGCTATGACCCGGGTCAGGTTGACCGCGCGATCCAGGGCCGAATCGATTAGTCCTGCCAGCCGGGTTTGATTGTCCCTCGTCAAATCGGCCGGGTCGATGGCCTGAAGGCGGGCAAGACAGTGGCGGGCCGGCGACAGGGCATTGCGTATTTCGTGGGCAAAGCCTCCGGCGATATCACGGGCCAGTTCGTACTTCTCCTGCGCCACGATTTGTGCCTGGGCCGCCTCCAACGCCACCTTGGCCGCCTGCAGTTCTTCTTTCTGTCGGGCGATGAGCACCAGATTGTGTTTGGTTCGGCGACGGTACAAATTCACCAGGATCAAGCCAACCACCAGCCCGGACAACAGCATGAGAACGTATACTTTGTAACGAATATAGACTGAACCCAGGCGATCCCAGAAGTTTCGCTGCTCAATACGTACAATGGACATTTCGGCGCTGCCAACAGCCATGATGTGACTCAGGTTGCCGTCGTGGTCCAGCATCATGGGTTCGGGCCGGAGCGAGGCCTTCTCGAAAGTGGCCAGCATCGACATATCTTCCCGGTAGATGCCGTTGGAAAACAACAGGGCGTTCTGATGGCCGGGAATATCTATCCGTCCGTAGTACTCTGCTATCGATGTCGGGTTGGATTCGGCGACCAGCGTCAGAGTGGTATCGTACACTCGCAGACACCGATCCTGGTGTTTAACCCAGAGGGCCACGCCCAGATCACGATACGGCATCAACCAGAGGTACAGCACCGGAAAAGAGACCCGTCGCGACTGGAGAATCCGGCCGGTCCTGTCCAGCCTTGAAATCCGATGCCCGCCGTTTTTCAGATCGTCCAGCAGTCCCAGACTGTCATACCGGATCACGGTGTCGTGCGGCGTGGGATCGAGATCGTGCGACAGGTAATAAAGGCCGTCTTTCTCTGCTGCAATAAGGCGCTGTCCTTCGGCCTCCAGTGACACCACGGCGTTGTACCGCAGAGTACCATCGGCATCAACAATCGACAGGTAGGAGTATCTGTCCCGGTAATCCTCGTCCTGCGCCCCCTGATTGGATCCATGCGCCAGGAACATGACTCCCGGGTGGGTCGAGTCGCGAAGATCAAACATACCTTCGGTCCTGATGCCAACTGCCACCGGAAGCGTCCAGCGCACCGTAAACGACATCCAGTCAACACAAAAGAGGGTACGGAAACCTTTCTCACGCACACGATTGACGTAGACAAATGCCTCCAGACAACCGTCGGCGTCAATGTCGGCAACCATTGGGAGGTATATCTCGGGAGTCCATTTCCCGTCGCGATCGCCGTCCTCCCCCGTCATCAGAAACAACTCATCATATTCCATGGTATACGGATCGAGCCTGAAGACCCAGGCGGTATCGTCACGATGTCTCGCTCCGAGGATAGTCTGCGTCCCTCCACCGGCACTGTCGGTCACAATCAGCCAGTCGCATATGCGCATCAGGACGGCCTTCTGTTGGACAAGCGTGAAGGGTGGATAGGAGGTCAAATCAAAGGTTGCAGGGCCGTTGGACCCGATCATTGGCCAGTGGGCGAGGATAAGTTGGCACGCACCTGAATCCGATGGACTGTGGCCAAGAAGGGCGGCACGGACTCGCGCTTCATGACGGCACGGGCCGGCCTGGAAATGCCGTTCGACGACCGCCCGGTACGGCAGGAATGACGTATCCGCATCGGATTCAACATCCAGACGGTCAGCTGCCCCGGTGGTCATACCGGGAACCGCCAGCGTCCCGAGCACGATAGCGATGCCGATAGCAATACGATGAATACAGTGGTTCATGTCCATGCAACGTTCCGAATACAACGGCACAAATGAGGTTGTATGATACTACTACTCCGGACATGACGGTAGTGTTTTCGGGCACGGATGCCCGGCGACCCGGCATTAATTGCAGCAGGCCAACTCCTTACGGAGTCGGCCTGCGCACAATAACACAACCCGGAGGAAATCAAGGGCACACAGAGGTTGCGTTAAAGCTTATGTAGAGGTGGTCGATCAGACGAGTCAGATCGCCCACGTCGATACCGGGATTACCGTCGGTATTGGCCGTTGCCGGACAACCCAGCGGCTCAAATGAGATCATCAGATGATCAATGAGGGTCGTCAGATCGCCCACATCGCACGTGTTGTTGCCATCCAGATCTATGTTGCCAGTCATCCCAACACAACAACAGGCGTCCCCGATCCCGTCATCGTTACTGTCATCCTGATCCGGATTACTTACCAGCGGACAGTTATCCGAAACATCCGGGATGCCATCGTTATCACCGTCCGGATTAAGCTCACACTCATACGCGATAATCTGGAGATCATCGATATTCCACCCGCAATACGTCCAGGATCCGTCGCTACCTCCCTGGGTGAATCGCAGGTATACAGTGGACTGATTGTCCGCAATCGCAGAGATGTCGTATTCCACATGCTGCCAGGCGGCATCCGCCACCGAACCCTCGTTTTGCCATACGGTCACCCATGAGGAGCCGTCGGTCGAAACTGCAATACGGGCGGTGTCGTAGCTGGCGGACTCGACCCCCAGCCAGCGCCAGAAACTCAGTTTGGCGTCGAACTTGCCGCCCAGGTCGATAGCCGGGCTGGTGATGTGTTCCGGGTCCATGTCGTTGCCGTAATCGCCGCTGAGATTGTATCCCAGGACGTTGTCGCCGCCGTGCGCCGACCCGGGATCGGGGCTGCCATGATCACCACCGCCGCCCGCGGGGGTACCACGCTGCCACAGGCCGTTGATTGTCCAGCCCTTGTCGGTCTCGAAGTCATCTTCAAAAATCGCCCCGGACGCGGTTACCGGGAAAGCGCGCAGGGGCGCGTTTGGATTAGGACTGTACACGCGCCCGATTTCCTCTTCCTCGATACTGATATAAAACTCGAGGTACTGGCCGCAGAACAAGGCCGGCAGTTGGGCCTCGTAGATGTCACTTCCGGCCTCGATGAGACCGGAAGTAAGCCAGGAGCCACCGTCGATTCTATAGTGCAGCAGCCCGGTGCCCGGTACCGCCACTCCGCCGTAGATACCCTCGGCGGCAACCGTAAAGCTCGTGTCGACTCCCGGCGTAAGGAGGGTCGGTACGTCGGGACCGTAGCTGATACGAAGGCCCTTGCTGACTCGAAGCGCGACCGTGGGATCACCAAAGACATTCAGTTCGTAGGTACACCAGCGCATGCACTCGTCATCGATGCGGTACAGGTTATCTTCCTTGGAATCCTGGTTGGCCCGACCGATCTCCGGCCTCGCCTCTCCGGGGTTAAATACCGCATCCCAGAACTCACGATTGAAGCGTTGCGAGGCACCGTCGGTCGAATTGTATTGGCCAAACCCGTATCGGGCATTCATGACCACAGCAAACGCACCGGCATCGGTTTTGATGTTCATCGTCTCCGCCCAGCAATCGGTACCGTCGAGATGCCCAGCCAGACAGGTCTGAGAGTACACAAAACAGTGGTCAACATTGGTCAGTGAACTGAGGATGGTGCTGTTGTACAGCTTCATCGCCTGATCCGGACTGCCGTGACCCAGATGGTTGACAATGTGACGCCCCTCGTTGATGCGGTCGATCAGGTCCCCGGCCGACCAGCTCATATCGCGTTCGTACAGGCGATCGATAACATAGGCGGCCGACGGAATCCCGTAGGTGAAGTAGCCGTAGGCATCACAACTGTCAATATTGCGGTCCATCGCCACGGCGCCGTAGTCGGCCTCGCCGCCAAATCCGAGATACTCTCCGACCATCTGGACGTTTTGCAGGTAGGCGCCGGTAGTCGTGACGTACTGCAGTGTTTTGCTGACAAACCGCGCAGCCTCGGTGGCATCGCCCACGCTGGCGCGGCCCACATAAACCTCCGCCATAAGGTCGACATCGCCGCCCCCGTCACCATCGGTAGGCTCACCCCAGTAACTGTCGCCGTCAAAGTTGTACGTGCCATCGAGACAACCAAAGTAAATATCCGACGGCATCTCGTATTCGATTTCGGCACCTGAACCCGGGTCGGTACGCACATAGAGATCCTTGGCCGGGATGATGTCGTCATCGGCACCAATAATCACGTAAGTGATGAAGTCTCGATTGTAACGATCCAGAATAAACGCACGGACATCGTCCGGGTCGGTGGACCCCAGCTGGTCGGTAGTGAAAATCTGAGTAAGAATGCCGGTGCTGTCGTGATAGTCTTTGAGCGGCTGAAACGAAGCCACCAGATCCGGCGTGGTGAGGATGGCCATATCGTAGCCGTCTTTGCTGCCGCGCTCGGTCACCGGATAGGCCTCAGCCATTTCCGGATTGTCGACCTGGGTCAGGACCGCCTTTCTATCGCCTTCAACACCGCGAAACATATCGGATGATTTTGCTGACGACGTGGTCGTAACCACCACTGTGTACTGCGAATACCAGGCCAGTTCGCCGGATACCGGTCGATACACCACCGGCTGGAGCCGCAGGGTCAGGATGCGGTAACCGCGGAAAGCCTGGGTACCGACCGAGTAGAATGACTCCGCCGGGAAGGGTGCATCGGAGGAGTATACGGCTGGATCCGGCTCGGTCGCCACCGGCGTTTTGCCCATGCGCGACAGAGGAATCTGACGGCCGACGGGTTCTATGCGGAGTTTCTCGGCAACGACTTCCCGGGAGCCGGGAATTATCTCAATACCGGTAACCTCGCTGCCGGGGGGCAACAAAATACGGGCGGGAGCGGCCGGTAAAGCCGGCTGGCCGGCCTTGCCGCAATTGGCCAGACCGGGCATAACAACACGATCGTATGCCTCACGCTGCAGGAGGATCGACTCGATTTGCGGTTGCGAGAATTCGTAGGTCAGGATTACTTGATCGGCGTACGACGGCGCCGCAAGGATCAACAACATGGCGAGCACAAGGCCCGCTGTTGATCCCGTGAGGTGGGAGCAAGCGTTGCAGTTCATTGTGTCCTTCCAGGAAGGCGTGGACTAATACCCGTTCGTCCAGTCTAACTTGGTCAGTATGTCTGTAACTCGTCGCGGAGCCAGTGATTCACGGCTCCAGGTGGTTCATCGACACATCGGACGTGCCGCACAGTAGTTTTCGACGGAATCGGAAAGCGTCTACCGACCGATCCACTAACTCCGATAATATAGTAAATCCAATCCGATCGTCAAGGGCAAGTTCGCATCCCGGCTCCCGTTGATGGATTCAACTACAGATTCATCAATTTTCGGCCGGCAGAAGATCGGGGTTCGAATAGTATATCATATCCAGATACCCCAGCCCCTTCATTCCGTAATAGGCCTCGGGCATGCTATAGAGCTTGTCCTTCAAGGCCGTGTCAAGGCTGACGAACTCGTACCCGGCCGCCTCCAGAGCAGTCAGCATATCTTCAAGATATACCGCATTCAGTCGATTGGCTCGCAGTTGGAGGATGTGAGCGACCCGACGTCCCACCAGTTCCTGCGCCAGATTCTCCACCCGCACCAGTTCATCGAGGACATGGTTCACATAGTCGTTCATCAGTTGTTCGTAGCGGGCGGAGTCCGGCTCCTTGCCGAGCTTCTCCAGCGTCAGGTTGTAGAGGTAGTCCTCCGGGACGACCGTCGCGGGACACACGACATAGTCTCGATCCTCGAGGAACAAGGATACCGCCCGGCGTGCCTCCACGGTCTCCCCGTAATGCAGATACGGGTATCGGAAATACCGCTTTTTCTGTCCAAAGCCGGCCAGCATCGGCTCCATTTCCTGGAAACCGTGCTCGATGTCCCGGATAAATTGCTGCGGGCCAAGCTGGTTGTAATCCTGGCCGGTGTAGGTAAGGTTCCCGAGCGTGTGCCCGTCGTTAAGCCATTCCCCGAGACCGTCAAAGAACCCCTGGATTTGTTCTCCTACTACGAACCCGGCCGCCTTGACTTTGTGCGCGCGAAGGGCCTGCAGGATTAGATAGTTGATCGCCTCACGGTCGACTTCCTGAAACGAGCGCGAAGCTGGCAACTCATCGAACGTAAGGCATATTTTTTTGTCGGCCTTCTTCTTCGAGACCTCCTGAGCGTTCCCAGACTGCCCCCCGACCAAAACGACAAAAAGCACGAGGGCCAGAGCAACTACAACAACACGATTTACTGGCGACATGGTACTACCCTACTTCGTGGATGAGCATGAAATTCGTCCAGGTGGTGGTGCCGAACGGCACTCCACCCGTGATTATGACCCGACCGCCCTTCCTGACCAGGCGATGCTTCCGGCAGATGGCGTTGATCGTGTCCAGAACCGCGTTGAAGGACGACGGCGGATCGGCCTGCACGGAATACACCGAACGACACAATGTCAGCTGGTTCATGACCTTTCGATCTGGCGTGAGAGCGATAATGGGCTGCGATGGAAACCGGTTGGAAATGAGCCCGGCCGTGTATCCCGAGGTGGTAAACGCAAAAATGGCATCACTTTCACAAAAGCGATCGGACCCGGACACGGCTTCGGCAATGGCATACGGAATCGGTGACTTCATCAGGTGCTGTTCAACAGCCAGGTGCTGGTGCCGGCACGCTTCCTCGGTGGCGGTGATAACATCATTCATGGTGCGCACCGTCTCCAGCGGGTACTTACCCGTTGCCGTCTCCGCCGATAACATCACGGCATCAACCGATTCAAACACGGCCGAGGCGACATCGCTGATTTCGGCCCGGGTGGCCCGCGGCGAAAAGCGCATGGACTCAAGCATCTGCGTAGCTACAATCACGGGTTTGCGATGCCGATTGGCCAACCGCACGATCCGCTTCTGCAGGCGGGGCAGTTCGGCCGGAGGCAACTCCACGCCCAGGTCGCCCCGGGCAACCATTACCCCGTCAGAGAGTATCATCACCTCTTCCAACACGTCGATCGCTTCCCGCTTCTCCAGTTTCGCAATCACCGCCTGGCGACCGCCGTACTTCCTGATGAGCCGGCGCGCCTCAATGACGTCATCCCCCGAGCGGACAAACGACAGGGCAATGTAGTCAGCGTCGACTTCCACGGCCGTGCGGATATCCCGTCGATCCTTCGCGGTAATGGTGGGAATGCCGATTGCCGTGTCGGGCAGATTGATCCCTTTGGCGGAGGTCAGGATCCCGGCGTTTTGGGCCCGCACTTCTATCTGTTCCGGACCGGTTTTGGTAATATCAAACAGCACCTGACCGTCATCGATAAACAGCCGCTCGCCCTTCTTTACGGACTTGATGATGGCCGGATGATTCACGCCCAGTATGCCGGCTTTGGTATCCGTGTTACCGGCGGTGACGGTGATTCGGTCACCCTGGCGTACCCGCACTTCCCCCTCGAAGCGCGCCAGCCGCAGTTTCGGCCCGGAGATATCGAAGAGAATGCCCACAGGGTAGCGGGCTGACTTGCGGGCCTCACCGATTGCCCGTGCGGCTGCGACAAAATCTGTCCGAACGCCGTGAGAGCAATTGATGCGAAAAGCGTTCACGCCGGCCGCAATCAGGCGTTTCAGATGAGAAACGCGCTGAATAGCGGGTCCGTAAGTGGCCAGAATCTTGGTTTTTTTCATATAGAATCAGGTAGCGGCAGAAGCTGCCCGAATCAACAAAAACTAGGCTAAGCGGGCGTCTGGCGGGTATAAAACAGAAACCGGGGACACCGGATAAGACGTTATTTAGCAATGAATTAAAAGCCAGCAGGGACTGCCTGCCGGTTTTTTGGCCTTAGGTCTTCACTTTATGCTCGAAATTGCTTATATTGTAGGTCCTCCTGGTTGGGTGTGCAATTTTGATTCCAGTTTATAGGGAGGGTCGTAATGACCAAAAAGGTATTAGTGGCAGTTAACAACATGATTTTTACGTCAAAAATCATGTCTGTGCTGGACGGCTTGGATGCCGAAGGAATCAAAGCTATTCGTTCGGATGACATCTTTCTCAAAGCCCGGGAACTGAAGCCGGACCTGATCATTATCGATCTGAATCTGAACGGCATTGAGGCTCCCTCGCTGATCAACAAGCTGCGTTCGTACACGGCGACGATGGGGATTCCTATCGTGTGCTATTCCCCGCATCTCATGGCCGATCAAATGGGTTCGGCAATGAAAGCCGGTGCAACGGAGGTGCTGTCCAATTCCAAGATGACATCGCGCATGAATCAGATCCTGGGCAAATATATCAACAACTAGCTATCGATCGCGAACAGGGTGGAAGCAGCGTCTCTCAGCGAGACACTGCTTTTTTGGTTAGAGGGGCGCCGAATCATTCGCACCATCGACTGCCCCCTTCTCGCCCAATCGGTAGGCCCACATCTCATGAGTCGGATTGTACTTTGGATTGAGAACGTGCAGGACGTAGTCTATGGTCGACGGTCCCACGCGAAACATCAAGTCCGCTTCACCCCACGTCACTCGAACACTGTCAAGATACGCCGGCAACAGAGCTGAATCCGGCGGATACAGGAATACCAGGTCAGGGGGATCGGCCTCCGCGCCGGCAGCGGCGAAATCCGACCAGCTATTGGCCATGGCGGGATAAATCAAGGGATAGCCGGCGTATTGTCCCGGGTAAATCTGGGCATGATCGGGTGAAACCATCAAGACGCGCGGACGCGGCAGGCAGCCATCGAGCTTTACCAGCGGCTCCACCAGACCCTTGTGACCATAATTTACAGTGAACGGAATCAAGAGAAGTACGTTCAGCGCCACCGACACGCCCACGATCGCTTTGAATAATCGGGGTCGCCGCGCCAGCACCCCACCGTTCCGGAAATGCTGCCAGAGAGCCGTTATGAACAGAATGGCAACGAGCGGTATAATCGGAATCATGAAACGCTCCTGACGGTTCGCCAGCAGCGTGTGCATCACCACAAAGGAGAGGATACTGGTTATCAGCAGGCGATGGTTCCGCCACATCTCCCGGGAGAAACAGAGTGCCGCCGCGACAAGCGAGAAGGGCGGAACAAAAAAGCCCAGAATCACTACGGGGTACACCAGCAGGATGGTGTTGTACATGGCCTCCCCGCCCTCGAGAAAATCCGCGAACAAATTGACCGTCGAGGCGGCAAACGATCCGATTACCATCCAGTCGAGCAGTCCGCTGGCCAGAAGCACAAGCGACACGCCCAGGGCATAGTGCATCGCCGGTCGCAGCGAACGCGTCTCCCAGACCAGAACCACCGGAACCGGCAGGGCCGCCAGGGCCACCGGAAAACGGATCATCCAGGCCAGACCGGTGAGGACGCCCGCCCAGACCAGAGCCCGCTGCCGACCGTCGGATTGATAGCTATACAGAAAGTACACTGCCGCGGCCAGGAAAGGGGCGCTGACCATCTCGATCAGATTGCGCACGGAGAGAAACGGCATCAAGGCCTGAGCCGCCAGTATCAATCCGGCCGCCACCGCCCATCGATCCGAGCGTGTGATCAGCCGGACGGCAGCAAAAACCATCCAGACCGTCGCCAGGGACAGGAGAGCATGCAGCAGTCGCAGGCCGTACATCATCGTATCCAGAGACATGATACCCGCGGCTTGATACCCCTTCATGATGCCCAGAAGGGCCAGCGTGTACAGGGGATTGCGGGCGACATCGCGATCGACATGATGACGCCAGCGAAGATTGCCGTCATCGGAATACATACCCTCGGTCAGCCAGTTGTAGGCAACATTGACCGTCTCGTAGTGGTCATCGGACGCCATGTATCCCCGGGAAAAGACAACAGCCGGCAGACGCAGACCGAGGGCGACCACGAGAACCATGAGCAGGGGGTGTAGTCGGGCGAATTTGGCGAGCATGTTCCCTCACGGAGTCACAAGTCGCGGCATAATAGGCGGGCGAGGGAAGTCAGGCAAGTAAAATGGCCTGCCGACGGGTCGGCTCAGCTCAGGCGAGAGCAGGATCCGGACAGGCCAAGGCCACCGTACCGGGGCACTGTCTTACGGTGCCGACGGCCTGACAGACCGAGCCCCTGCCCGGCTTCCTGGAGCCGGGCGCAGTTATGATTCAACTGTCGTAGCAGATGGGCCGAACGGCCCAAGTCGTCGATCTAGCGATGAGCCTCAGAAGACATTTCGCCCGATTCGGCGAAGCGATTCTCGGGCATGAATCCCGCGAAACCCCTGGTTTTCGACCGACGCCACTCGTGGAGTGCCTCACGATCCAGAGAGTACTTGCAGTCAACACGGTTGATTGGAACTCCAAATGACCGCATGTGCTCAATGTCCCGTTGGATCGAGCGTGGAGTCACTCCCAGCTTCGCTGCCAGTGATGCCGTCCGTACCTGGATGCCGTCCATAAACAGCGTGAACAGCAACAGCATTCTCTCACACTTTTTCACCGTAACACCTCGAAATTTGCAATTCGGCCAATGCGCTCGCAGAGATGTGTCGGCCTACCTCTATTGCCTACCAACACACACTACTGACCCTTGCGTTATCCACTCTCATTCTATTCGCGTTGCCAAATGCTAAGGTCTAGTCTAAGCCTGAACTCGTACCCACTCCCTGCGGACTGACGACCAGTCCCCCCCTGACCGCCAAGAGAGTGCGCTCACGCAGATATATTATACGACATCGGTTGACAAGATACTATATGGCATTAGTAGGGAAATAATGGGTAATATCTATACCCATTTCGGCGGTCAACCAGAGTCCGGGGATGGTCACGGGGAAGTTGGCGAATAGCTCCGGGAATCTTCAGACGGAACCTCAGATTCGCCATAACCAATTATAAGAAAACAAGATAGGGCAATGTGCGGGGCGTCATTCCCTGTCCTGATCCCGAAAAACCCCATTTTGACCCGGCAATCCCCCGGATAGCCCCGAATCAGTCTTCCCTCTCAGGCGCAGGAAGCTACCCAGATTCACATTCGCATTTGTTATGTTGAGCTTCTTGCGGATCAAATGCCGGAATTTGTTGATCGTCTCAATCGACAGATTCAGGGCACCGGCGATCTCTTTTGAGGTCATCCCGCTCCGAATCAGAGAACAAACCTCCAGTTCCCTCGGCGTCAGGCGGGTGTATTCGCGCTCCAGGTTACGAATAAACGGCGAGACGATATCTGAGAGATTGTTCTGCAGCTGCTGCAAGAGCAGGGACTCTTCCTTGCCCATGCGACTCTGCATCATCCGAATGACGGGCATGATAGTCCGCTCCAGGTTGCTCTGGATCGCTTTGTGGACTTCCTGTTTTTCGTTTTCGATTTGACGAAGGACTTCCCGAAGGGCCAGGTTCTTCTCGGTGAGGGCCTCCTCAACCTGCCGACGGTGGGTGATATCGCGAGCGATGGCCGCCACTGTGGTCACGCGCCCCTCAGAATCGACAATAGGATAAAACACGTGATCGTACCACAGGCCCTCCCGTCCGTCCTCAAAACGCACGGGTTTGCCGGTATCGAGAACATCCACCGCCGCGGCTACCCGGCTGTCGAGCAAGTCGGCAGGAAAGAGATCGCGAATATCGCGCCCGACAAATTCCTCCATGGTGCCCCCCAGTCCCGCCGCTGCGGTTTCGTTGAGATCCACAATATGCAAACCGTCGTCAAGCAGATACACTGAATCCGTGGGTGCGTTGAGGAGAGCACGAGCGGTTGCCTCGCTCTCGCGCAGGGCCTGTTCCGCGGCCTTGCGCTCGGTGATATCCCCCAGGAAACTCAGGGTCGCCGGTTCACCGTCCCAATCAATAACCACCGCGCTGTTCTGGACCCATCGAAACGTACCCTGAGGATCGATGATACGGAACTCGTAACTGGTGGGCGAGTCTTTCCCTTTCAGGCGCTGCGCACCGATACTCGCAACCATCTCCCGATCAAGCGGGTGGATGAATCTGGTCCAGGACCCGGACGTGAGCTCTTCCACGCTGTGGCCGGTAATCTGGGCTAGTTTTGGGTTGGCATACGTCAGCTTCTCCCCCCGCGCCACACAGATGCCTTCCCATGCATTCTCCACCACTTTTCGATAGCGTTCTTCACTCTCTTTCAGGGCCTGCTCGGCCAGGCGGCGCTGGGTCACGTCCCACAGGTAGGCGCGAAATCCTACTTCGTCGTTTTCCTCTGCCAGCCGGGTCAGGGCAGCCTCTATATACACCGTGCTGCCGTCTCGGCGGACCCCCCGAAACTCCATCTGCAGGTCAGACACCTCTCCGGCGTTCAGGCGTTTCAGGTTTTCCGTCACCCGGACGCGGTCGTCGGCATGCACCAGCGACTCCAGTGATTGCTGTCCCATCTCGTGGGGCCTGCGTCCAAACAGCTCGGCCAGTCGATCATTGGTAAACCAGGGTTGATCATCGCGTCGGCCGACAATGATTCCGATGCCTGCCCGTTCCACCAGATCCCGGAACTGGTGTTCCGACACCTTCAGTGCCTCCTCGGCCCGGCGCCGATCGACGGCAACCGAGATGTGCTCTGCAACCAGCGGCAGGATCTGGAAATCCTCTTCAGTATAGGGCCGGTATTCCGTCGATGCGGTCGAGGCAATGGCGCCGTAGGTGCCGGCTGTCGAAGTCAGCGGGACAGCCATCCACACATCGAACGGTTTGCCGTCGTCCGACAACCCCTCGGGCTGTCGGACCACCGGACGGCCGGTAGTCAGCACGTCGGCGACCAATTGAGCGTAGAAGGAATCTCGTATGTTTTGCTCGCCGCAAGAGGCATAGGGGTATGTGAGTTCACGTGTTTCCGCATCCTCGAAGGCGGCAAAAAAGCCCTTGGCCCCAATCAGGTCGCTCAGGCCATGGTGTATCGACTGAATCATATCGCCCAGGCTCAGTGTCGTGTTGGTGGCACGGGCGATGAGGTGCAGCACGGCCTGGGTTACTTCGGCCACCTTCCGCTCTGTGATGTCGCGCTCGACACCGTCGATACACACGAACGCGCCCTCATCGTCCCGTACCGCGTTGGCGCTGACTGAAACCCAGAAAAGAGAACCATCCCGTTTGCGACAGCGACTCTCGAAGTTGGACACCATGCCCTTTTCCGTAAGGATTCTAATCAACTCGTCCCGGCGACCGGTGTCGGCGTACATTTCCGGCGCCGGCACCTGCAGGTATTCGGCCTCGGTCTTGTAGCCGTACATCGCAACCATCGCGGCGTTGGCCGACATGATACGGCCATCGGGAGTTGACCGGAACACTCCGACCGGGAGGTTGGACTGCAACGAACGGTATTTGGCCTCGGACTCCCGGAGGGCCTGCTCGGTTCGCTTGATGTCGCGCAGGTCAATATCCACGCGATAGAGTTCCCATTCTCCCTGCCGCCGGGGAACCAACGCGTGGCTCGAAAACACCGGCACGAGGTGGCCGTCACGATGCATCAGCGTAACTTCCGATGCCCCGGGCATTGTCCCCGTGCGCCCCCCCTCCTCGATGGCTCCCCGGACCTGCTCGCGCATATCCGGCGGGATGATGAGTTCAACAATGTCTTTGCCGAGAGCCTCCTCGGCGCCGTACCCATAGAGGCTTTCGCTGGCCGGGTTCCAGTAGTGGATGGTTCCATCCGACGAATACCCCTGAATGGCAATGTGCGGCAGTTCCTCCAGCAGGTGACGGAACCGGCTCTCGCTCTCCTGGATAGCGCGCTCGGCAGCCAGGCGATCAGTCATGTCCGTGATCATCCAGGTGATGCCGCGACGTTTCTCTTTGAACGGGGTCACCAGCTCCAGAACCTTGTCATTGGCAGTCAACGTGAGCGGCTCCACCGGACGGCCCTCAATGGCATCCTGGATCATTGCCCGTATCCTGGTCGACAACTTCGGCGGTACAAAGTCCCTGAGCACTTCCTGCGGGTTCTTCCCAATCAACTCATCCGCAGCAACGGCGGTAATCCTTGTGAAAGCCGGATTGACGGCCTCGATTTTCCCTTCCGGATCGGTATAGACGATTCCGACCGGTATGCCGTCAAACACGGCGGCGTAACGCTCCTCGTTTTTGCGCAGCTCCTCCTCAGCCGCCACCCGATCGGTGATGTCCATGAAGGTCGCCATAAGACAGTGCGGGGCTCCCCCCTGATCGGCCATGGAGTGCACCGAAAACATGACCGGCACCCGGGCACCAGTCTTGTGCCGAATGTACCCCTCACCGCTCCATCCCCGCTCACTCTGAATCTGATCCAGATGATCGGTGACCTCGGAGGGGTCAAAAGCAAATTCGGCAATGTACCGTCCCAGCACCTCATCGGTCGAGTCGTAGCCCCACATTTTCAGGAATGACTCGTTGACGTAGGTGACGCGCCCCTGCATGTCGGCAAATCCAATCGCACTGACCGAGGTGGCGATAGCGATGTCCTTGATGCGGAGATCCTGTTCTGCAACTGTCTGGTCGGTGATATTCTCTACGGTCCCCTCATAGTACACGAGGTTACCGTCGCTGTCGCGCACTTCGCGGGCGCTCTCGCGCACATGGATCGGATCGCCGGAGCGCGTAAGCCAGACAGAGTCAACTCCCTGCATCCGACCGGTTTCAGCGATACGCCTGCGGAATACTTCCCGAGGAGTAGTCGCAGGGTATCCTTCCGTTTCCAGATTGCGCTCGGCCAGTTCCTCGAGGGATGCATAACCGAGCATCTTGATGATGGCCGGATTGGCGTGCAGCACCCGACCGTCGGGCGTGGTGCGATACATCCCGATGGTGCTGTCTTCAACCAGCGCCTGAAATCGTTCACCTTCCTCCCGGACTCTGTCGAGCGCTCGCTTGCGCTCCTCTTCCACCGCGATGGCACCGGCCAGCAGAGAGAACAGGTGACGATCGTTTTCGCCCGGTTCGAAGTGACGTTTGAACACGGCACACAGTGATCCAACACAATCATCTCCGAACCGAACTGCCCGGCCAAGGTAGGTGTGCAGGCTCAGGCGTTTTACACACGGATCGGTCCGGACGTAGGAGCTGTCCTGTAGATGGGGAACGTAGAGGATTTCATCATCGTTGCGCCGGATCACGTCGTAGCAGATATGTCCCTCGGGATCGCCCGATGGTTCATACTCCGGCGGCGGATTCCATTTTCCCCAGGTACAAAGCGTGCCGTCGACCATCCGGTTGTACAGGGCGTAATCCGCCCCCAGCAGCTCACCGCACAGCGCGGTCAGCCGTTCTATGTTGCACGTCGGATCGGCTGAAAAGGTCAGAAAACAGCTACTGAGACGCTGCAATCCCTCTTCCAGGGTAAGGGGGTTGGTTGTACTCATGCCCGCGCGTACTCCTCGTCCGGCGTTTTACACTCATCTGGTTGCGGTTTCCCCAATATGGCGCAGAGGGGCGCCCGCTGGCAAGATCAAATGAGCACCGGATTATTCGACAGAGCACCGGGGAGATCAGACCGTGGCCCGAAGAT
>JAHIVM010000497.1 GCA_018816665.1 Candidatus Zixiibacteriota bacterium | reverse complement strand
TCCTGCATACGGTGCAGTATCACCCGACCGGCGTGGTGTTCCCGGAACAGGCCGAGGGTATTCTCATCACCGAGAAGTTCCGCGGTTCCGGCGCCAACCTTGTGAATATCGAAGGCCAGCAGTTTGTCAATGAGCGTGAACCGCGCGATGTCGAGGCCGCCTCGATCATCAAAGAGTGCACGGTTGTCGGCAAAGGTGTCCCCACGCCCACCGGAAAACTTGGTGTGTGGCTGGATTCCCCGATGATTGACATGCTGTCGGGTGAGGGCACGGTTGAGCGTGAGTTCCCCGGCAAAGTAATTCTCTACCGCCGCTTCGGCATCGACATCTCCAAAGAGCCGATGCTCATTTATCCCACGCTGCACTATCAAAACGGCGGTCTGGAATTCCAATCCAACGGTGAGACCGGCCTGCCGGGTCTGTTTGTAGGTGGCGAGGTCGGCGGCGGTATTCACGGTGAGAACCGCCTCATGGGCAACTCGCTGCTGGACATCATGGTGTTCGGTCGTATCGCCGGTGCCTCCGCGGCTGAGTTTGCCAAATCCAGGGCCAACGGCAGCAAGCTGTCGCTGGAGCATGCGGAGAAGTACAACAAAGAGATCGATGACGCGGGCGTTGGTGACGGCCGGGTGGCCCCGATGCTGCTGCCTGACTACACCGATCCGGCCGTCCGTGAGAAACAGCTCACGGCGAAATATCTCGGTACCATGCGCTAAACCGTTCCGCACAATTGTTTCGGATCCTTTCGAAAGGCTGCGATTCTCAACGAGTCGCAGCTTTTTTTATCCGCACCAGGCGCGACACGAAGTGACGTAAATATGTCATGATGGACAATTTGGAATATTATTGTGTTGCCATGCGCTGTCTTGCGGCCCTATAGTACTAATATAGATTGGCGGTACGCCGGTAACGGTCCTTCAAGCCCGCATCACAGCGCACGACCGCGTTGCGTTCTCCGACGTCTGCACGTAACTGAGTATTTTCTTAAGTCTTCCGGGGAGGAAGCAGCATGAAACGAGTGTTTACAGTTCTCCTGGTAGCGGCCGCGCTGTGTCTGGCACCGACGTTGTCATACGGTGAGGTATGGGAGTATAGCATCCCCGACTCCGTAGCGGGCACCGCGCTCTTTGTGGCGATGGAGCTTGATACTTCCGGTAACCCGCATGTGGCTTATTTCGACGGCACCGATTATTCGGCCAACTATGCTACCCGGGTGAATGGTGTATGGTCCAGATCGGTTATCGACAGCATCGGTTTCACGGGCACAAATCCGGTGATTACCGTGGATGCCGCGGGCAGCCCACACGTGGCATACACCGGCGATGGTTACAATATCGAGTACGCCGTGCCGACCGACACCGGGTGGGTTCACTACATTATTGACTCTTCCGGTTTCAACACCACGAGCGTTTCCACCGGTTATCAGTCAGGGATCGGGATAAACGGCGATGGGCGCCTGTGCGTTGCCTACATCAAGAGCGTGGGCAACTACGACACGCTCATGTTTGCTGTGCAGAATGACACGTTCTGGACGCATCATGCGCTTTATCCGCTTCGCGACTGCGAGTACCTGCGCCTTATAATGGACGACGCGGGTAACCCGGTAATCGGCTTCCATGCCACTGCCATCGCAGACCCATATCCCGATTCCATGATGGTGGCGCGCGGCAGCGACGGGGGGAGCGGTTCCTGGGATATCATTCCCTGGGTCGACACGCTGTCCAGCCACGGCTGGGCCGATGTCGGCTTTGATCTGGACGGAGCCGGACGACCGTGCTACCTGCTTCGCCAGGGGGCCGATACGTCGTGGAGTCTGCAAACGTACAACGGATCAACGTGGATCAAAGAGTTTGTCGGACGGCCGGATGATGTGTTGTACATGCCCTGGCCGGGTGGCATGTCCTTTGACAATAGCGGTGATCCCTGGGTCATGGCCGGGCACACGCTTTCGCATCGTACCGGCGGAGTCTGGACGCACGTCAATCTCAATTACACGGGTCTGCTGTATCATATTCGTTTTGACGCCGACAATCACGTGCGTGTGCTGACCAGCGGTATGGGAGGCATGTACTACCTGCGCTACTGGCCTGGCGATCCGCAGCTCGTGCTGCCGGAGCCATCGCACAACTGGAACGGCAACTACGACGATTGGGAGTGTCCCATCCAGAACGCCGGTACGGCACCGCTGATTCTGGAGGAATATGAATACGCCTCTGAGGATCAGGCCGAACTGGTGGATACGGTCTTCCCGATTGCCAATGCGTACTGGCCCTGGTCGATCTACCCTGGTGTGACGGACAGCCTGACGATACGATTTACACCACCCGACACCGGAACGTTCCATGATACCCTGCTAATCGACAACAACGATTCCACGCAACTGACAGTGGAAATAGCACTCCAGGGATCAAGCACGGCCAGCGCGGACCAGGGTGACCTGTCCGTACAGGTTCGAAACGCCTATGCAGACATGGACATGTGTAATCTGGTTGAAACGGCACCGCTGTCCGGAGCGCAGATAGGCCTCTATCAGGGCGGAGTCCTGCGGTACGGCCCGGTCACAACCGGGGGAAGCGGTTCCGCATCTATCACGGCAATCACCGTGGGTATGTATGAACTCCGCGCCTATTCGACATTCACGCAAACGGGTTCGGCCATCACGGACACGGTCGGATACATCCAATCGCTTCTAATCCAGACGGGCTTCAACAACATGAGCCTGGTTCTTCCCGACTCACTGGTCAAACAGGCCCACTCGTGGGCCAACAAGCTTGATACACTTCAGGAAGAGACCACGATTTTTGACCAGACTCCAATCACGTATCGTTATGAATCCGCCGCCGATGTCCGCGCTTTGCTTCGCGATAAACAGGGCAATGTCACTCCTACGGTTCGCCGGAGTCTGGCACGGCTGGTGCTTGCCGAAAAACTGGTGGAGGGGATGTTTGCCAGCGGCCAGTACATAGGCGGGAAGGTCATCTATGGCATTTCCGAACTGGTAAATTTCCTCTTTTACTCAGACACCTGGTTTGACTCCCTCTGGGAGATTCTTGAATTTCTCTGGCACATCTTTGTCGATAAGACCGCCGCCATGATGGATCTCATGGCGATGTTTGCAAAGGTGATTATCGTCAACATGCTGGACGGTGTGGTTGAACAAATCGCATCCACGCTGCCGTGTACCGATAACGGTGTGATTTGCGGCAAGGATATCGTCCTGGTGGCCTGGCGGGCGGTTCGCGATGAGTACTCCAGCTGGGGCTCGGTTCTCTCCGGTTTCTCCACCGACTCATGGGAAACGATGAAGTACATGATCAAGGACATTGTTGAGTACGCCATGATTCAGGGTGTGTTTATCGACATGCAGACCAACGACGATCTCGATCAGGCAATAGAATACGCCGAGAACAACGCCCTCAACGGCGATTTTGATGACGCCTGCGAGGATGTCCACGGGATGATCGTCGATGAACGGGCGTACGTGGAGACAATGGGCGAACACTGCAACAATCTCATTTACGCCGCCCAGATGTTTCAGATCACCAGTACCATGTTCGGGATTGTGAGTGCCATCCCCGGGTTTGGGGTGCTGAGCAGCATCGGCACCGCCATGGAGGTTGCCTCGTATGTCGAAGTCGGCGTGGCCATAGGCATATCCGGGACTACACTGTTTCAGATTCCCCCGTTGATGGAAGACGGTGTGGACAACGCGTTTTATCCCGATGGCACACCAAAGCGCACGGGCGGTACACGGGATCGGTATGTGCGCGCTCCGGCCAGTCCCGAGCTGACTGCCGATATCCTGGCCCGGTTGCAGGTAAGCACCGGCACCTATGATTCGACCGTTGGGTTGATCCAGGATTCAATTACCGCCGGTAGTATCGAGGGTGCCGCGCTCACCGTGGAACGTCTGATGGCGGCCGAAACACGCCTTCAGTCGGACTTGCGGGTGGCCTGCGCGCCTGTTTACTCGGCTTCGCGACTGGCAGTCGATACCACCTCCGCATACCATGTGAATGGATTCGACACGGTATACCATGAGTTCATGGGCGACTTCGAAGCGGCAGGCAAGGGTCGGCTGATGAACCTGCTTGCGGTCGGTTTTGCGCCGGTCCTTGAGAGCGAGCCGGATAAGGAAGACAGTCTCATCGATATCCTCGCCGGCTCAATTGTCCGTAATCAGACATTGGTAACGAAGGTCGAGGCCGTTCTGGACTCCGTGTCCGACATTCCTCTCCCGCCAATCGTTGTGGTTAGCCACGCCGAACAGACGGACTACGCCCTCGCCGATCCATACGATCAGGACACCGTAACCATTCGTATCCGCAATGTCGGTGCCCTGGCGGCCGAAAATGTTCGCATTGTGATGTCCACCAACGCGGCGCTGGAGACCTCTGGATCGGACACCGTAACTGTCGGCACCCTGGCGGTAGGTGAAGAAACCGATGAGTACGAGTGGGTAGTCTCAGTCGCCAGCCGCAGTTACCGTCGCGGGACATGGACCGCAAAGGTCGTGTCGAGCAACGCGGAGACCATGTCCTACAGCGGCTCGTACCAGACCCCCGCAGCCCTGACGCCGTCGACCGGCGGTCGTTTGGACGACGACAATGTCTATGCGTATCCTAATCCGTTTAACCCGGATGGCGGCGTCGTAACCATGAGATACAGCCTCGAGAAAGCAGCCGATGTCACCATTAAGATATATGACGCCGGCGGCAATCTCGTGCGCACCGTTTTCGACGGCCGGCCGCAGGAGGCGGTCACAGAACAAAGTGTTGAGTGGGATGGCCTTAACGGCGACGGTACGATCGTTGCCAACGGGGTGTACTTCTTTGTGATTGAGACTTCAGCCGATGAGCGGGCGGTTGGTAAAACAGCCGTCCTGCGCTAGGGAGGGAAAAACGATGAAACGTTTGAGTATTGGACTTACCGGACTGGCCCTCCTGATCGCTGTCACGACGGTTAGTGCGGGCGATGAATCCGGCGGGTACGCCGGCAGCTTTCTGAGCTTTGGGGCCGGAGCGCGTGCCGCTGCCCTGGGGCAGGCCTACAGTGCTTGTGCCAACGATGCCTCCGCGCCGCTGTTTAATCCCGCCGGCCTGGCCCACAGTGCCGGAGGCGAAATCGCTGCCACCTATGCCCTGGTATTCCAGGATCGAACGGTGAGCTACCTGGGCGGCAGCTATGCCTTCCAACCGGTGACAATAGGGGCCGGGTGGTTGCGCCTGGGCATCAGTGATATGGATGTTTGGTCCGATCTGGGACAGCCGACCGGGGAGACGTTCAGTGATGCAGAAAGCGCCTTCATGCTGGCGGCGGGCAAAACGGTTGTCTCCGGGCCGAAGTACTCGCTCAGTGTCGGCGCGGGCTTCAAGTACCTGCGGCATACGTTGTGGAACAACGCCGCCGATGGACTCGGGTTTGATTTCGGAGTTCTTGGCACGATCCACATGACGTCCGTGCTGAAGCACATCAATGTGGCTGCAGTGGTGCAGAATGTCGGGGCCACGATGACCTGGGATACGGAATCGGAGCATGAGGACGAGGTTCCCATGACCATGCGGTTTGGGGTGGCGCTTGCATCGGCAAGCTGTCCCGCCGACCTCATGTGTGATATAGAGAAGATCGAGGACCGGGACGCGCGCCTGCATTTGGGTGCCCAGTATACCTGGGAGAAGATCGCATTTCGGGCCGGGCTCAACGATGACGAATTCACGGCCGGTGCCGGGTTTTCCTTCGTGCTATCGCAGCATGACCTCGCCGTGGACTACGCGTTTACTGATGACGATATCTCCAGCGATGGCATTCACTATTTCTCATTCCGTCTTGCATTCTGAATGTCAGGATATAGGTGATACCACAACGGAGGCGGCTCAGGGGAGCCGCCTTTCGTATACCCGAGCGGCGAATTGCGACAGTTTTTTGTTGGACATAGAGGACAGAATTAGCTACCTTTGAGGTGGTTTGTATCGATTCTGTAACGATGCCATCCCGTAGTATGGCCGAGCCACAACATGAAAGTACCTGCATCACTTCATATTTAATGAGCGTCATAATGAAATATCTGCAAGGTGGGGCTGGTATCCGGCGAGTTATCGCTACGGCGCTGACTGTCATCCTGGTGGTGGCGTCTGCGTCGTTCGGATCCAGCGGCGATGTTCGACAGCGGTATAATGAACTGTCAAAGTACATGAACCGCACGCGGGGCCTGACACTGTCTATTCTCAAAAAGATCAAAGAGATTGACAAGACCTATCGCACTGACGCGGGTGAGCCTATCCGCCCTCGCATACCGGCAGCGCGGCAGAGTCTTTCGGTCGTCCAGCTGCTGGTGACCTCGTTTGAAGAAAACGGGGACTACCTTGAGAAGGAACTGGTACGGTTCAAGCGGGACTTCACGCCGGAAGAGAGATCCTCTTACGAGTCTCATCTGCTGCAGCTGAACAAGGATCTCGCCAAATACCGCAAGGCCGTGGACAAAACCTGGGGACGGGCAACCGGCGATTTTGGCACGCCTGATCCTCAGTCTCCGTTCGCGGCGCCCCTTGCCGGAGGCGGCAAGTTCTCCATTACCGGCGAGGCCGGAACCCTGCTGGGGCTGACGTCCTACGAACGCCCCAACGTCAATCCCGAATACGAAGCCTCTACCACTGATTTTGAGCTAGGTGCCCGGGCCAAGTGGGTACCGAACGAGATGCTGAATGTTGACGGCCACTTCTCCCGCCGTTCTACCGTTCAACGCCGGGAAATAGGCCTGACGGATATCGGAGCGACTGCCTCGCTGAATCTCTCGTCTGAGGCGACGGCCGCGCTGGGATTCAATTACTCGGGCTATGGTGAATCCGATGCCGATCTCAACGACTTCAAGGACCTGGCGGTATTCGGGCGCGCCAGCTATCAGGGACCGGGTATCAGAGGCAATGTGTTTTTGCAGCGGCTCTCGCGCAGTTACTCCGAGGAAATGCCGCTCGGGTTTTTTGTGGCTCCCCTGAGTCTGGACTATTCTGTGACCACTATGCGGGGTAACGCTTCCATTCCGGCCGGCCTGGGCCTGGTGCGGGCACGACTTACCTACGAAAAGAAAAGCAACGATTTCGAGGTCCGCAACCACACCAACATGAATCCGTCGGTTGTCTGGGAGTTGACTCCCGGCGGCTCTGAGTTGGGACTCGACTACCAGTCGCTGTCACACCCCAACGACGGTAGCGGCCTGGACAGCTCCATCGTCACCCTTCTCGGCGGTTCGATCGATGATCAGCGGCGAATCAAGGCCCACTACCTGAGCAAAAGCAGGGAAGTCGGCAAAGTCAAAGAGTACGGGCCTTCCGTGGCCATGTACAGCTTCCCGGATAATGATGATCGCAATTTCACCGACATCAAATTCACGGTGCAAACGCGCTCCAGTCACAAAGGGTACGCCAACAGTGGTTTTACGGTCGTATACCGTTTGTATTCCGGTGAGGGCATGTTTGATTTCGCCCAGCTCGAATGGCGGCAGAATGCCAATCCGAGTGGAAGCGGGCGCTACAAGAGCTTCAATATCGCTCTGCGCTACTACACCGAGGCATCAAACCAGGATGACTCATTAAGCCTGGGAACCATGCATCCCGCTCACACCGCCGACCTGTTCTGGCGTTTCGGCTGGGTCAGGTCCGGTACCGGTACTCTTCGTCGCCTGTCTTTCGGACCGGTTGTCGGCTCCAAGGTCTACGTGGACACAGAGCGGAACGACGCCTTCGACTCTGACCTGCTTGACGACGTCAACTACATCTTTCCCAACCCGCAGAATAACATCCGGGCAGGAATGGATGCCAATGTTGGTATCGTGACCAACAACGGAATGACCATTGACGGTCAGGCGAGTTATCAGAAGAGCTTTTTGTATGCCGCCGACCCGACTCGCACGACCGATCTGTTTGATCTCAGGATCAGGTGCGGCTATCGCATTAATGCCGCGTTCCTGGTCGACGGCCAGATTGATTTTCATAAAACCGCGGCAAGTGTAAACGCCGCTTCCGATCTCAACCGATCCGGAGTGCGCGTGCAGTTACGCTATCTTTTTGATGTGCGCCGATAAGGACAGGGAATTGACGGAGAAAGATCATGTTAGCTATCGCAATACGTAATTTCAGTTTACTCGCGCTGATGCTGCTGACCGTCCTGTTTGCGCCGGTGGCAGCGCTGGCCGATTGCTTCGCGGATGAGGAATACGAGGAGGCTCTCAAGGCGACGGAGGACGAATGGAAGGCCGTCACCCAGACCATGGACGAAGCCTCCGCCAAGTTCAAGGAATTTCGTGAGAAATACCAGGAATACGAGGACATGTTTTTCAGCCAGGACATGGAACGCTCGATTATGCTGGCCAGCGAGTTGTTTGGTTTCGACCCCAAGGACGAAGTCACCGCTCGCCGGTATCTCAAGGACATTCGCGAAGGATTCAATTCCATTGACCGGGCCGGGCTGAAGTCCAAGCTGGACTTTGCCTCGGACGCGCTGGGCAAGGCCGGCGGCTACGCCAAGGAAATGCAGAACGCCTTTGACTTCGCGAAGAAATACGATCCGGCCAACGCCAAAGAAAATCCCACGTACGGTTTGCGGCTGATCGGCACCACCCTGACAGAGAGCGCCGGGAAACTGAAAGCGATTCCGCTCGTGGGCGATATCCTCGGCCGCTGGGTGGAGGCCTACGGCGAGGTGGCGGCTGATTTTGCCAATGCGCTCGATCGCATGGACAAGAAGATCAAATCCTTCCGACAGGAGAATCTCTGCGGACAACTCGGTCACAATGTTGACGCCCAGCAGGCCTTCGAGAATGCTGCCGCCGCCTCCAACGCCTACGACGGCCAACCCTGCGCCTCGTTTTTCCCCTCCGGCGCCCTGCCCCGTATGCGCGGCGGAGCGTACGAAGGCAACGGCGTGTATTTCCTGTACAGCCCCGTGGGCTGCCGCGGATACTTCTCCCAGGTTGGCGCCACGGACAAAGTATATGGCTGGCACAAGCTGTTGATCAACACGCGTGCCCTCGATCCTGACTGGCTGGCCAATCGGGCCAATTCGCTCCAGCCGGCAGTCGAAAGCCGCGCCCGCGAATATTATCGTCTGTTTGACGGCTGGTACAATAAGTCCCACAAAGGCTGGGTCATAATCGAAGCCATCAGGATGTGGCACCAATGCGAATACTACGGTGCGCTGAGCGAGGAAGAATTTGTCGCCAACTACGTGCTGGACGAAAAACACCGCTCCAATATGGATGAAGTCGTGGATGAGTACCGGAAACACACGTATGTCTCCGGCAATATATTCGCCGAGGATGGCTCCGGCAAAAAGCCGGTTGGAAATGCCACCATCGACATCAGGCTGGACGGTGGCAGTTTCTCTACGACATCGGGAAGCAACGGCGCCTATGAACTTCTGATGAAGGCGAAGCCCGGACCGGTGAGCGGTCAGGTGAGTGCCTCGGGCTACGACGACACGCCTATCGACGGTCGCATTCCGGAAAACGTACTTCTCGGCTGGGACTTCACTCTCGGCTCCGAAGCCGTTACCTGCGTGATTAGCGGTACCGTTTCGTTGAAGGCCGCCAACGGTGCAATTGAACCGGCCGGAGGGGCTGCTGTCAGTGCCACCGGGGTGGTTGCCTCGGTCGCCGGAGCGGGTGTAACAGGGGGCGACGGCTCCTACCAGGTGACTGTCACCGGTCCCGAAAACACGGCCGTTTCGGTTACCGCAACGCTGGGTGATGCCTCCGGCAGCGCTTCCGCCACGTTGACGGGCGACGGTCAGCAGGGGGTGGATATCACGATGTCGGCCGATGGCGAGGAAGAGGCCGCCGCCGAGTGGACGATTAGTGTAGATGTGAAGGATGCCGACGGCAAACCGCTCCCCGGAGCGACTGTCAGCGGTGGTCCCCTGGCGGTGACGACCAGCGGGGCCGGCACGGCGGTAGTTGGGCCGATCACGGTCACAAATCACACCGAGGAAAACCCATTCACGGTGACACTGGCGGCATCGATTCAGAATCAGGACGGCACCACGTCATCCGGTGCCTCGGTCACTCTGCAATATGCCGGACAGGCCGTGTCATCGGCCTCGCTCGTTATTGGCGTGCAAACGGCGGTTGACGTAACGGTGTCCGGATATGTTCGCGATATCAACGGCATCGGCCTGCAGGGAGCCACAGTCACAGGCGGTACGGTCTCTACCACCACGGCTGCCTCGGGGGCGTTCACGCTGCCGAGCATGCCCCTGTTTGCGGGGGATGTGGTGAATGTGTCCGCCGTGTTCACCGACGGCACCAACAGCTATGCCGGCGGTCCGGTGGCGGTGACTTTCGATGGCACCGGGACGGCGTTGGGCGGAGTGGAAATCGCCCTCAACCTGAGCCAGTTGCAGGACGTCACGATTTCCGGACGGGTCATGGATGCCAACGGCAAACCGATCGGTTCCGCCACCATCTCGGGAGGCGGACAATCCACTGTTTCCGATGCCGCAGGCTCCTACACACTGCCACCGTTCCAGCACGAATTGGGTACGCCGGTGACGGTTTCGGCGGTGGCTACTGTTTTTGACGGCTCAACGGTCGCCGGCCAGGCGGCCACTACACCGACCAGTCACACCGTGGGTGGTGTAGTCATCACGATAAGTATCGAGGAGGCGACGGCCGCGGTGATTTCGGGGCTGGTCGTTGACCAGGACGGTACGCCGGTGAGCGGCGCGACAGTGTCCGCAGGCGGTGTCTCCACCGCTACCGATGGCTCCGGCGGATTTTCGCTGCCACCCTGCCCCCACGATGACGGGGCACCTATCCCGGTATCCGCCTCGGCCACGAAGGCCGATGGCAGCAGCGCCTCCGGGCAGACATCGGCCACTCCCAACGCCGAGGGGCTGGCCAGCGTGACGATTACGATAGACCTGTCGGTTGATGAAGACGAGGACGACGGGGAGGGCGATGACATTGACGATCTGATCGACGAACTCGAAGACGAGCTGGGCGGGGGCGGTAACTACGATGCCCTCGTAGCCGAATTCTACCTGTTGATCTCCAATCTCGACGGTATCGCCGGTGACTTCTACGGTTATGCCGACTTCTTCGACCAGCGTATGCGCGAACTGCGTGAGGCCTCATGCCAGAGCGCCGATATCGGGTATGCTCTCAGTGCCGCGGAAACGCAAATCATGCTGTACGACGCCGCGCTCGGTCAGGTCCCCGGCCTGTATGCCGACCTTCTGGCAGCCTCGCCCGAAAATCCCGATGCCGGTGACTTCATGTCGGTGGAGGGTGAACTCAGCAGGGTTGTATCACAGGCAGATGCCATGCAGGGACGGTATGACGCCGGTGTCGGGCAGTACGGCATGTACAAGTGCGATGACGATGCCTCCGATGTTGACGCCGGGAACGCGGCTGACCCGGATGCCGATCCCGATGACGTTGAGACCGGCGCGGCTGGCGGGGGAGGAGTGGAGGTTTGCGACGACGGTATCGACAACGACGGCGACAACGAAATCGACGAATGCGATGCCGGATGCTGCGATAAGAGTGTGCAGATTACGGTTACCGATTGCGGCACGGCCGCCGATGACATCTTCCAGATTTCGATCGATGGCGCCACGATT
>JAHIVM010000496.1 GCA_018816665.1 Candidatus Zixiibacteriota bacterium | reverse complement strand
TCTGCGGCGCCTCGTACTTCTGATGCCTGATGAAGTCCAGCGACTTCTGCTGGCCGGCGGTGGCCGGGATCCGGAACGGAACGGGCGATTTCACCCACTTCATGATCCGGTAAACGAAGCCGAGTACAAAGGCGGCAATGGCCGCGTAGGGGATGAGGACCCCGAACAGGAACTCAAGCTTCGCCGTTCCCGCCCCTACATACGCAATCAGCAGCAGAGCCAAAACCGCGATTAGGGATATCAGGAAGTTCATCAACCATCCACCCCCTTCCGGGTGCACCACACCTTACTCTGTACCATCTTGGGAATCTCCCTCGTGCTGTGGCACATCACGCTCGGAACGGACGTGATGGTAGGGACGATACGGTCCCCGCCGAAGCTGCGTTTCCTTGAGCTCGTGCAGCTTCTCACGACAGTTCATGTACATATCAAAAACGTGAAGGGCCAGACTGTCTATCCTTGATTCGATTGTTTGCAGATCGTCGTTCAGATTCTCTTTGCGAATGTCTTTTCCCAGTTGCTCGTGGATTACATCCTTGAGTTGGTAGATGAACCTGACAGCCTGGGATGGCGTGAAGTCCTGCACCGAGCGAATGCGTACGATACCGTCGAGCGCACCGTTCAGAGCGTCAAAGTTCATGTCCCCAAGCAGTTCGTCGAATACCGTAGCCGTGCCGGTCGTTATGGCATGACCCACCGGGTTGGCAAACTGATTGTGCCTTGTTTTGAGGATTCTGGACGTGTCAGCGGGGTAGGAATCCATGATGGATTCCGCCCACTTCTTCAGGATAATATCCCGCTTTTGCCTCAGTAGACTATTCAGCATGACGTGCCGATTTCCCTCCGCGCGAGAGGGATTTGCGGCCCTGTCCGAAAACCGCCGCTCGTTAAAACTTTCACAAAGTTAATTCCTCAATTATATGCAATTCATGCTGTTCTCGTCAACTGTTATTTGACAATTCTCGTGCTTTTCATGGTTTGATTGGTCTTGATTGGGGTCTTTTGCGCCCGGTTGCAGGGCTGCACGCCGTTTGTCGGGGTGACAGCAATTGGCAGGCAGGAACAGTCTCGTTTAGGGCCGGCAAGAGGCCGCCCGGTGGTGGGTCGGAAGGCCCACCGCAAAGAAAAACCCGGCAAGCTCTGGGCTCGCCGGGTTTGCATCCAAGACGTTTTGGGATCAGACGCAGCCGGTCGGCTTGGACAGGCCGGCGACCTTACAGGCGCCTTTGGCCGGACCCGACGGGAACAGCTCGTAGACCTTCTTGAGCGGGAAACCGGTCTCTTTGCAGAGCTTCCGGATCATCGGCGCAATACCGAACTTCAGCCAGTAATCGCGCAGGTAGTTCACCAGCTTCCAATGCTCTTCGGACAGTTCTTCGACACCTTCGGTGGTGGCGAGAGCTTTGGCTATTTCCTCGTTCCAGGATTCCGGATCTTCCATGAAGCCATCTTCATCGACTTCAATCGAAACGTCACCATGTGTGAATGTCGGCATCTAAGTCTCCTCCGTTCGTTGCAAACTGCTAATTAACACCTATCGTAATCTCTATTTTGCTAATGCATCTCGATATAGCCGCAGGGGCAGTTTTCGGCGCATTTCTTGCACCCGTTACAAAATTCCAGCTTGAATTTGTACGTACCACCCTTGTCAAAGGGCTTCACGATAGCGTTGTCCTGACAGTAACTCCAGCAGGTACCGCAATCGAAACACATACCACAACTCATACAGCGTTTGGATTCCTTGAGGGCGTCTTCCTGAGAGATCGTGGCGGCGATTTCCGCCTGCATGTCCTTCAAGCGGGCATCCGGTGCCATTTCCGTCACCTTGACCGGCTCAATCCCCTCGTAAAAACTCAACTGCATTTTGTCGAACTTGATGATACCCATCTGCGGCTGCTGGAACTCCTGCGGCTCGCCGGAAATCATCTCGTGAATGGCGCTGGCAGCCTGACGGCCGTGGAAGATGGCGTCAATTACCAGCCCGAGATTCACGTTGTCACCGCCGGAGAAGGAACCGTCGATCTTGGTCTTTTGCTTTTCGTCGACCTTAATCCAGTCCCGACCCTCGATGAATTCGTCAAAGCCGGTGAAATCCGGGGCCTGCGAGATGGCGGCAATAAGCGTGGTGAACTCAACATCAAAGGTGTCACCTTCGATCGGCACCGGCCGGCGACGACCGGAGTCATCGGGTTCACCCAGTTCCATGCGCTGGCATTTCATGCCGGTTGCTTTGCCGTTCTTCTTGTATATCTCGATGGGGGCGGCCAGGAGGTCGATCTTTACACCTTCTTCCTCGGCGCCCACAATCTCTTCGTCGATTGCCGGCATTTCGGTCCGGGTGCGACGATACAGGATGGTGGCTTCAGCTCCCAAGCGACGAGCAACACGGGCAGCATCGATAGCCGTGTCACCACCGCCGATCACTACTACCTTGTCACCGACGTCAACACTCTCGCCGGCATTAACCTTGTGCAGGAAATCAGTACCGGTCCAGACGTTCGGCGCATCCTCACCTTCGACCCGCAACAAACGACCCTGATGGGCGCCCAGGGCGACAAAGGTGGCCTTGTAATTCTTTTTCAGGTCTTCGTAGGGGATGTCGTTCCCACCGACGTGTTGACTTTGATTTCGACACCCATGTCGGCGATGCGCTGTACCTCGGCATCCAGAATGCTCTGGGGGAGACGGTAGTCGGGAATACCGTAGCGGAGCATACCGCCGGTCTTCGGAAACGCTTCAAACACGGTAACGGGATATCCGCGGCGAGCCAGATGATAGGCGGCGGACAAACCGCCGGGGCCGGATCCAACCACGGCAATTCTTTCGGGACGGGTTTCCTCGGTCAGTTTTTTGGGCCTGAGACCCTTTTCGAGACCGTAGTCACCGATATATCTTTCCATCTTGTTGATGCCGACCGGTCCCTCTTTTTCCTTACGGTTACACTCGGTTTCGCACGGGTGAGGACAGACACGTCCGCACACCGACGGAAACGGGGTGGTTTCCAGGAAGATGTAGAAAGCTTCCTCGAAGGTCTGGTCCAGCGTTTTGCCGTATTCCACGCCCTTCTGAACGGTCATCAGCATCTTGCGAATCTGGTTGTGGTTCGGGCAGTTGTCGCCGCACGGCGGCCGCTTGGTTATGAATTGTGGCCGCAACGGCGACGTTTCAACAGACGAACCGCCGGAACTTCTGAGGCTCTTGAGCCCCCCGGACTTCTTTTCTTTCCTCTTTATTGCCATGTTGTATCTCGCTTGTAGTTAGTTGTACCACAATTCGCAGGCACCCGTTCACGTGTGGCTACGACACACATCCTCTATTGCAATCCAATCGAATGTCTCTGTGCAATGCGTTTCCGCCCCGACGCTCTGCCCGGGTACCGCGGCTCGCCTTGAAGTCGGCCGCGGCTTTGACCATGTTACGGCCCCAGGAAGGCACACCGTCAGCGTGCATATGCAGGTAGGCGGCAACGCAATTGCCCTGTCGCAAACCGTCACGTGTATTGCCCAGTCCCACTCCGGTCTCGACCGCCAAACAGGTGTCGAGTTCAGGCGGAGTGGTTGGCTCCGAATAGTGAAATTCGTGACCTTTGATAACCGTACCCGTGTCGAAAAACGGATTCGGCTGGTCGACCCGCATGACAGCGTAGCCGTGTCCGGCCGGACGTGCCTTCATAGCCAGATCGAGCGGAAACAGTCCGGCCATGGCGAAGGTCCGACCATGCCACGCCAGCGAGCGGGCCAGGTATATCAGACCGCCACACTCGGCGTAGATCGGCATGCCGTTACCGGCCGCCGCTGTCACCGCATCCATCAGGCTGCGATTACCGGCCAGTTCCTCGGCATGAGTCTCGGGAAATCCACCGCCGATATAAAGACCGTCGATATCCGGCAGCGATATGTCGGACAGCGATGACACCGGGACAAGTTCCGCACCACCGGTTTCCAGCGCCTCGAGATTCTCCGGATAGTAAAACGTGAAGACCGAATCGGAGAAGTACCCGATACGGACCCCGGTCTTCTGAACAGGAGGGGGGGAGGTTCGGGCACGAAGCGTCAGCGGTCCGGCACTCCGGGCAATCTCCAGCAGTCGGTCAACATCAAGGTAGTCGTCGGCCATCCGCAAAAGACGTGTTTTGAGATCGGACGTGTGATGGAACTCGTTGGGGGTCACCAGACCAAGATGTCGGCCGGGAATAACCGATGCGTCGTCGCCGAGTTTGCGGAAGGCTCCCAGGACGGGAATCTTGCAGTACTGCTCGATAGCCTCGGTGACAACGCGGCGATGACGTTCGCCGGCCACCCGGTTGAGAACGACACCGGCAATTCGGATATCGGGATCGAAGGCCATGCAACCGCCCACGAGGGCGGCCAGGGTACGGGTAGTTTTGGTGGCATTGACAACCAGAATAACCGGAGCCTGCAGGAGCGCCGCCAGCATCGCGGTACTGTGCGTGCCGTGAGCGTCCTTACCATCGAAAATACCTCGGTTACCTTCGATAATGGCCACATCCGATCCCTCGGCCTTGCGCGAGAAGGTGTCAGCCACGATATCGGCGTCCACCATAAACGTGTCAAGATTCCGACAGGTCGAACCGGAAACCATAGAAAGCCAGGCCGAATCGATATAATCCGGCCCTTTTTTGAAGGCTGCTACTGTCATGCCTCGTCCCTTGAGGGCCGAAGTAAGACAGAGGCTGGTTATCGTCTTGCCCGCATCACCGGACAACCCGGCGATAACCAGCCGCGGTACTTTCAATGCCATAGGTACAGACCCTGAAAAGGTGCGTCAGTCGTTAGCCGCTCCCTCGCGGTGAGGGATTTCAAGGTAGCTGCCACCGAAGTATGTGTAGACACAACGTCCGGAGTTAACCAGCAACTTGATGGCTTCTTTGCACACTTTCTTGTCGACCTCATCGCCATATATCTGGATCATGGCCTTGGTGAGGTCTCCGGGTTTGTACTTCTTGACGCCAAAGGCGTCCTTTACCATGGCGTGCATGGCATCAGCGATTTCTTCGGGACTTTTAGCCACTGACAACCCCTTAGAATGTTAAATGCGTTGACCGTTTGAACGTCAATCCGGCATGCTTGAAGTCATCGATATGTTCCTTCTGGAACTCGATGCCTGACAGTTCGAAGAACTTCGGCCAGCCGATACGCTCGATCCACTCGCCCATTCTCTCGTACTTCTTAGCATGCTTAGCCCACAATTCAACCAGGCCCTTGACCGCGTCAGTCACTTCCGGCCAGCGCGGAGGATTGTTCGGAATGAACGGAATAGCCAGCTTGGAGAACTTCGGCTCACAGCGAGCGTTGGACACCTTGCCACCGACCCAGATCGACACACCGTCGTTTTCGGGATCGTTCAGCGGCATAGCCGGGCATACCGTGTAGCAGTTAGCGCAGAACATGCACTGCTCCTCGATAACTTCAACCGACGCATGGCCGTCAACTTCAGCCGGGCGAATAGCGGCGGTCGGGCACGAAGCGCTAAGGTTCGGGATTTCACACATCTTCTTCAGATTGGCGTGGTCAATCCGCGGCGGTTTGCGGTGAATACCCAGGATAGCGATATCCGAGCAGTGAACCGCGCCGCACATATTCAGACAGCAGGCCAG
>JAHIVM010000495.1 GCA_018816665.1 Candidatus Zixiibacteriota bacterium | reverse complement strand
TATGGTATTATCACCGGCTTCGGCAAGTTCATGGACCCCCTGGCGGACAAGATCCTGGTCTCCTCCGCCCTGATTTCATTTATCGCGCTGAACTACTGCTCCCCCATGCCGGTCCTGCTTATTGTTGGTCGGGAATTCACGATCACCGGGCTCCGCCTGCTGGCCGCCTACAAAGGCACAGTCATCCCGCCGAGCTGGGGCGCCAAGCTAAAGACCTTTCTGCAGATGACTGCAATCGGTGTGGTCATGGCCTATATTTGCCTGGTCAGCGCCCTGGGACACTTTGAGAGCGATGCTCTCGGGTACTTCATGTTTGACTATCGCCTGTATTTCAACATGCTGATGTGGGCCACCGCCGCCGTGACGCTGTGGACCGGAATAGACTATGTCGTGAAGTACTTCCATATGATCAAATCGGTACTCAGGTAATCGGGGATGAAAACGGCGCTTGTCAAGTTTATCGCCACCGGCATGTACAGCGGTTATCTCCGCCCGTACGCGGGAACCTGGGGAACCATACCGGCCTGGCTGATTGCCTGGTTTCTGATCCGGGGCAATACACCGATGCTTGGCGCAGTAGCTGTGATCACCACTCTGGTGTCGGTGTGGGCCGCCATGCATGCGGAAAAAATATACGGCCATGACGCCAAGAAGATCGTTATCGACGAATGGGCGGGGATGTTCATCACGGTGCTGCTGGTACCATACACCCTGACCAACTATGCGATTGCCTTTTTTGCCTTTCGGCTGTTTGATGTGCTCAAAATCCCGCCGGCCCGTCAATGCGAACGCCTGCCCCACGGCTGGGGTATCACTATGGACGATGTCGTGGCCGGGATTTTTGCCAATGTATTCGTTCAGCTTGTGATATACATTACGGCCAACTACGGGTAAGTTGCCGGTTGATACCAAACGGGACATGCAGATATGAATGTTGAGATCATAACAGTCGGGGACGAACTGCTGCTCGGTTACACGGTCGACACCAACAGTTCGTACATTGCTCGCCAGCTGGGGGCTGCCGGCTTCACGGTACGGTACAAAACCTCGGTCGGCGATTCTCTCGATGCCATGGAAGAAGCCTTCCAACTGGCCCTGAAGCGCAGCCACATTGTGATCGTGACCGGTGGCCTGGGGCCTACCGACGACGACCTGACGAAACGCGCCATTGTGAAGGTATTCAAACGCAACCTGATCTTCCACGAAGAGATCCTGGAGGATCTGCGCATTCGTTTTGCCAAACGCGGTCTGGAGATGCCGGCTATCAATCAGAACCAGGCCCTGCTGCCTCAGGCTGCAGAGTTTTTCCCCAACAAGTACGGGTCAGCGGTGGGCATCTGTATCGCGGAGCACGGACGTGTGTTTATCTCTCTGCCCGGTGTACCGCTTGAGATGCAGCAGATCCTCGATGACGAAGTCGTGCCGTACCTGGAACGACTCAAACTCAACAGCTCCATCCATGTCGCCACGCTGCGCACTACCGGGATCTTTGAATCCGCCCTGGCGGAAAAAATCAAACCCGGCCTGCGTCTCGAACCCGGCGTTCGCCTGGCTTATCTCCCCGGCTTTTCGGGGGTGGACCTGCGTGTGATGGCGTCGGCGGCGGACCCTGAGGAGGGCGCGCAAAAGGCCGGTAAACTGGTGGACTACCTGGAACGGACGGTCGGCAAGTATATTTACGGCCGCGACAGTGAGACGCTTGAGGCCATTATCGGGCAGCTTCTCGGTGACAACGACAAAACGCTCGGCGTGGCTGAATCCTGTACGGCCGGCCAGCTGGGCATGATTATTACTTCGGTCCCGGGGTCATCAAGATACTTTTTCGGCGGTGTGCTGGCGTACGCCAACGATGTCAAAGTCAATCAGCTCGGGGTCAGTCCGGAATTGCTGAACGAGCAGGGCGCCGTATCCGAGGAGTGCGCCGTGGCCATGGCCCAGGGATGCCGGTCGCTGCTGGGAACCGACTACGCCCTGTCTATCACCGGCATCGCGGGACCCGAGGGGGGCAGCAATGAAAAACCGGTCGGGACATCCTACATCGGGTTAGCCTCGGCCCACGCTGCCCGGGCCCGGCTGTTCAATTTCGGAACGGAACGTCACGCGATTCGGGCTCGGGCCAGTTATGCCGCACTCGAAATGCTGCGCCGGGAAATACTGGATATCAAGTAGGCCCGCGACCGCAAGCCGGGAGTATCCATGCCACGCCTGTTCATAGCCCTGCCGCTCGCCGACGAGGTCGAAAGTCGCCTCGGGCACATCATCGCGGATCTCAGACCCGACGGTTCCTCGGTCAAGTGGGTTGCCTCAAACAACATCCATCTGACAGTCAAATTCCTGGGCGACACCGACGACCGCCTGATCCCGGCGATCATCAAGCATCTCGAGACCATCGCGTCGCAGTTCCAGCCAATGAGTGCTACCATTGACAGACTGGGCGCTTTCCCCAATCTCAGAAAACCGCGCGTCATCTGGGCCGGCAGTTCGGCGCCGCCGGAGATGGCCGGGCGGATCGCGGAGGCGGTTGATGCGGCCGTGCACGGTCTTGGGTTTGAGCGCGAGACCCGGAAATTCAAACCCCATCTCACGCTGGGGCGCGTGAAGCAGGGCCGTTCGGTGGGACACCTGCCCGAGGCACTGGAAAACTACCGGCTGACGCCGATCCCGTTTCGGCTGGATCGTCTGGTGCTCTTCAAATCCACCCTGACACCGCAGGGCGCCTTGTATGATCGGCTGGCGGAGTGCCCGCTGGGCGAGGAGCGATTTGGCGGGTAACTGCCCGCTGAACAAAAAAACAAGGCCGGCAATCGCTGATTGGCCGGCCTTTTGTCTGCCCGTGAATACGGGAGAACATGCTATTGCTTTTTGAAGCGACGGTACAAACCGGCACCGGCGAGGCCGGCTCCCATGAGCAGGATAGTCGCCGGTTCGGGAATCGGCTGCGGGACGCCCTGGCCCTCGGTGTTGGCCCGTCCACCCTCAGAATCAAGTACCGGTTGCGACGGTCTCGAATCTGCGTGGCCCCGTTCGGGCCCGTTGCCGCTGCGGTAGCTGGTGGCGCCGACCGGATCCGCGAGAATCGATGGCGCGGCTATCATAAAAATCCCGATGATCAAAACTAGGGCTGTCGTTATTGCTTTCATACCCTTGTTCTCCAGACATCAATTAGGACCGGCTTACTTGCCAGCCACACACCTACACTGCAAACTACGGACCAAAAACGTCGTCAGCTCAAATATAACACTCTAACCTGATCACTTATCTCATTATTGTGCTGCGGTTTAAGGCCGTTTTCTGATCGCCAGATATTGGGTGTCGCTATCTGGCAATCCCTGGAATAGTATGCAAATCAAATCATAATATGGGTTAAATGAGTCCATATACATGACTCTCGGACAGACCCGGCAAGGCGCTTGAACGGTCAGATTCCCTGACCGTATCTGTCAGTGGAGAAAATTATGTTAAGGCAGAGAAGAAAGTGATATATTGCCTGCTTAGCGGGCATTATGTTCACGTTATGGTAAAAAAGAGTATTCACATAAAGAAAGGCAATGCTGAGATGGCCACATCTTCGACAACTGCCAACGACAGAAAAAAAGCCCTTGATGCGGCCCTGAGCCATATTGAAAAATCGTTTGGTAAGGGCGCAATAATGCGTTTGGGCGACGGCCGGGTGCTGGAAGTTGATGTTATTTCCACCGGGTCGCTGGGTCTGGATGCCGCCCTGGGCGTCTATGGTATCCCCCGTGGTCGCGTGACCGAGATTTTCGGCCCGGAGGCATCGGGAAAAACCACCCTGACCCTGCATATTATTGCCGAGTGTCAGAAAGCGGGCGGTGTCGCCGCGTTTGTTGACGCTGAGCACGCGCTTGATGCTACCTATGCCAAGGCTCTGGGGGTTGATATCGAGAATCTGCTGGTGTCGCAGCCGGACAACGGTGAGCAGGCACTGGACATTACCGAAACGCTGGTCCGTTCGGGTGCCGTGGATATCGTGGTGGTAGATTCGGTGGCCGCGTTGACGCCGCGCTCGGAAATCGAGGACGAAATGGGTGACTCGCATATGGGTCTGCAGGCCCGTCTGATGTCCCAGGCGCT
>JAHIVM010000494.1 GCA_018816665.1 Candidatus Zixiibacteriota bacterium | reverse complement strand
CCAATCATGCCGAGGCTGTCGAAGTTGAGTTTGATTCGTCGGTCGTGACCTATGAGCAGTTGCTTGATGTTTTCTGGGGTGCTCACAACCCGACTACGCTGAACCGGCAAGGACCCGACACAGGGACCCAGTATCGATCGGCCATCTTTTATCACTCGCCTGAGCAGGAAACGGCTGCCCGGGAATCCAAAGAGCGCCTGAGTGCCTCCGGGATCCATCGCCATCCAATTGTGACGGAGATAAACCCGGCGACCATGTTTTACCGCGCAGAAGAATATCACCAGCAGTATCTCGAAAAGCGCGGACTGGCTTCCTGTCACCTGCCGAAATCCAACAACTCCTGACCGCTGTTCTTTCCCACAGGACACCCGAGAGGGCGGCCCATCACAGCCCTGCAGGGCCGGCGATACGATCTCCGGCGGGACAACCCTTGATATGCGCCCTGTCCCCTGCTATATTGGCTTGCCGCATCGGCAAGGGACGGTTTCTCAGCAGGCAAGGAGTTGACACAATGCATCCGTGGCACGACATTCCGGCCATGCCGGATGACAAAGGTGATGTCTTTCACGCCGTCATAGAAATTTCCCGGGGATCGAAAGTCAAATATGAACTCGACAAACCTACGGGCTTGATTCGGGTGGACCGCATTCTCTTCAGCTCGGTGATGTATCCGGCCAACTACGGCTTTGTTCCCCGGACGTATTGTGACGATGACGACCCGCTGGACGTCCTTGTGCTGAACAGCGAGCCGGTCCTGCCGCTCTCAATACTTCGCGCTCGAGCCATCGGGCTGATGCGTATGACGGACGGAGGGAAAGAAGACGACAAGCTCATTGCGGTGCATGTGGACGATCCTGCGTTTGCCGACTATACCAGTCATGACCAGCTTCCCAGACACATCCACAACGAAATTCGTCGCTTCTTTGAGGACTACAAAGCTCTCGAGAACAAAAAGGTGGTGGTGAGCGATATTCTCGGCTCCGATGACGCCGGTCGCATTCTTCACACAGCCATCGATCTGTACCAACGGAAACGTCAACAACTTCGCTCCAACCTTCCCCAATGACATTTCTGTGCGGGCTGTATCTTGTTGTCGGGGCGATCATCTGTTTGTTTTTCGGCATGTTCGCCGTCACGTCGACTCGAGAAAGAAGATCCAGAGCGGCAATCCTGGCCTGCTGTATGGTGATCGTTATGGTTGCAGCCTGGCTCGGCCTGTATCTTGCGTATGAATCCCAACCGCTGCCGCTGATGATTCCGATTGTTGCCGTGGTGCTCATCACCCTTGTCTTCTTTTTTCCGATAGGCATTCGCAAGCCCGTGCCTTGTGCGAAGGTCACCGAGCGGGTCGATGAACGTGATGTCATGTTTGCCCGTGAGGAATACGAGGCCGGGACCGACAAGTACGAGCAATACTACCGCATGCGGCCGGAGTTCAAGCAGGTCGATGACCGCCTGCGCAAGCTGCCGCCGCTGCTGCACCCGGGAGGGCGGTATTACGATGCCTCCCGCTCGGAATCAATCAGGGACACCTTCCGTACTATCAGCCGAATGACAGTGCAGGTCGACGGTCCCTGTGCGGCGCAGTCAGCCATTGTCGACCCGGACGCCATGACTGCCCGCATCAAAAACACGGTGTTGGAGCTGGGCGCCGATGACGTCGGCATCGGCCCGCTGAATCCGCAGTTTGTATATTCGCACGTGGGACGCGGCCCCGAACCCTGGGGCCGGCCGATTGTCAACACCCACAAGTACGCAATTGCCTTCGCGGTCGAGATGGACTACGACGCTGTGGAGACCGCTCCGAAGCTGCCCACAGTCGAAGAATCCGCAGCCAAATATCTCAAAGCGGCAAAGATATCAATTGAACTGGCGGAGCGTATCCGTGCGATGGGTTACCCGGCCCGGGCGCATATCTCCGACTCCAACTACCAGATCATGCTGCCGCCGGTAGCGGCCGACGCCGGGCTGGGTGAGGTGGGACGGATCGGCTATTTGATTCATCCGCGCCTGGGAGCGCGCCTGAGATTGGGAGCCGTCACCACCGACTTGCCGCTGGTGCCGGACAAACCGATTTCGTTTGGGGTCCAGGACTTCTGCGAAATCTGCAAAAAGTGCGCAACCAACTGCCCGTCGGCGGCAATTCCCAAAGGCGACCGAACCGTCCAGCGAGGAGTTGAAAAATGGCCGCTGGCGGTGGAACAGTGTGTGTATTACTGGCGAGTGGTGGGCACGGACTGCGGACTGTGCATGAAAGTCTGTCCGTACAGTCATCCGCCGACGTTTGTTCACAATCTTGTGCGGGCGGGGATCAAGCGTTCTAGAATCGCGCAACGGCTGTCGATATGGGGCGATGATGTGTTCTACGGGTGGAAGATCACGCGGGATACAATCTGAGAATCAGGATGTGCCCAGCTGCTCCCCCACCACTTCCTGGGCCATACTGATCAGCTCCCAGTACGGCGGACGGTACCCCCGGGTCATCTCGAACTCCTTTGCTTTCTCAAGCAGTCGCCCTTTGATGGCCGCATGCTGTTTTGAGAACCAGTTGTTCCGCAATGCCGATGTTGCGCTCATCCCCTCCGGCACCGGCCCCACGCCACCGAATTGATTCACCAGGGAACTATACGCCTTCATCAGGCGGGCTACCGGCAGCTTGTACCATTCGTAGTCCAACTCCAGGCCGTTGTCGGCCTCATCCAGCAAAACATCGATAACTGCATTGTCCACATGATCCTGAAACAGCGTCTCGGGGTCGCGCCATTCCGCCACCACGGTCAACTGCGGATCGTATTCCAGATCCGACGGCGCCTGGGTGGTAAAGTTCCGCACGCCGAATGCCCCCAGCCACTCCCGGGTGCCGGGGCGAGAGATGTGCGAGAGCCCCATCCAGAGCCTCAGTCCCAGATCTTTGTAGGGCGCCGAGGCAACTTCAGAACAGAACAGGGTCGAGTTGTCATCAAAATCCATAGCAAAGTCATACGCCGTGTGTCCATCGCGGGCTCGCTGCAGGGCGAGATCCGCCGCCATATCCGCAAACAGGGAGTCGTATTCGATCACCGGCAGATCCCGACGCAGCCTCAGGACCATCACCCGGAGCTTTTTGTCCCGCAGGTAGTCATCCAGCGTGGCCACCTTCACTCCACATTCGATATGCGCCTCGATAATCGATACATCACCGGCCGAATCAACATGCGCCAGGGCGACATGCGAAAAGTTGCCGGGAAAGTCGTTGCCGCGAGCAATAAGGGCCGAGGTGGGAGCGCCGCCCCGGGAAACCAGCAGATCGCCGCTGTGGATTGTCGTCCCCAGCAACTCAGCCGACGGTGTCGCGCACGGTTCGGGGTTCGCCACATCAAGAGCCGTCACGCAACTGTCCGGCACCTGCAGAAGCACTTCCTCCAGCGCCGCTCGTCCCCCGTACAGCAGGCGATAGAGCCGGTGTCGCACCGGCGGGTCATCCATATCCCATTCTCGCGACTGACGTTTGGCCATACGACGAATGCAATTGAACAGCCTCTGATACCGCGGCAGCAGTTCGTAACACACCGCTGTCCGTGGCGCCAGTTCAAACAAGGCCGTTTCCAACTCCAGCCACACGGCATGATCGGCGGGCACGTCCTGCTCGTCCAGCGCACGTACCTGTCGCTCGACGTGATCCAGACGAGTAAGGAGTTGTGCCCTCACGCTGTCACATCCGAGTTCGCGTACCCGGACGTATTCCGCTTCCAGGACGTCGAAATAGGCATCCATGCGCCACGCGAACGGTTCTTTTGGCTCCGGGTCAGGCAGGGTGGGAGACGCTTCGGGAATGAGCAGCAATACGTACGCAACGACCAGAATCGCAACAGCCACTACCAGCAGCCGCCCGGAGAGGTGTGTGGTCTTGTTCATACAGAATTTTCCGATTTGCTGTTACCTAACACATACCTAACACAATGGAAACGCGTTGGCTACAAAAAGATGAGGCAATAGTGGATAAATACGACCGATACTATCAGTACTTGCGCCGTCGCTCGATGACATAGTTGGAACCGTCTTTTGCCTTGGCGACCTTCTTCAGATCGGCCAGCATCTTCGACAGCTCCCCGACATGCTTGAACTCGCCGTCCTGGTTGATAATCACGGCGATGGAGATGGACAATAGCGGGAATTGCTCCCGGACACCGCGTCGATTCACGGTTTCGATATACCCCCGGTCGCGATCAACCTGTTCGTAGCGGTACGGAATGAAGGCGTCAAAACACTTGATAATCCACCTGCAGACCGGCTCCACCTGGTCGGCCGGGATCACACACATGAAGTCATCGCCGGCAATGTGGCCCACAAATCCCTCGCGGCAGAGATCAAACACAATGTCGCGCAGGAGTCGCCCGGTCAATTGGATTATCTTGTCGCCATACACGTAGCCGTAGTAGTCGTTGTATGCTTTGAAATTGTCGAGGTCGGCGTAACACACGGCGAAATGTTCGGTAAGCTGAAGTTGACGGTTGATCTCCGCCTCGATCAGACCCGGACCCGGCAGCATGGTTGACGGATTTACCGACAGGTCGCGTCGACTTCGCTTCATCACGCGGCCGATGCGAACCTCTACCAGACGGTCGACCCACTCCCCGTAAATGAAGTCCTCAACGCCGTTTTCAAAGGCCGCGATCATCGTGTTTTTGTCGGGATTGGGATGGTACAGAATGACCGGGACTATTGACAGCAGGATGTTGTCTTTGATTGCCTGCACCAGCGCCAGTTCCTGGTGGAATTCGCCCTTGCTGCCGATGACGATGGCGTTGACCGGATACCGGTGGCAGATGGTGACCAACTGGTCAAAAGTCTCGAAGTAGTGGAAGGATGGTCGTTCGTGCCTGAAGTATTGCTCGAGATGAAAGTCAAGGCTCACCCCCCGCTGCCGGATGGCAAAGTGACAGCACTGCTGGCGCGGTGGTCTACTTTCGTCCGAAACCGGCCAGTTCTCTAGGGTGATACTTTCGATGCTCTGCAACTATGTAATCCCGATCAATCCTGGTGTAAATCTCCGTAGTTGATATATCGGCATGACCGAGCATTTCTTGCACCACTCGTAAATCTGCGCCGCCCTCTATCAAATGAGTTGCAAAAGAGTGCCTAAACGTATGCGGGGTAACATGTTTAACCACACCGGCCGCCACCGCTCGCTTTTTGACGATCTTCCAGAGGCCGACTCGAGAAAACTGCCGGGCGCTTCTATTGAGAAAGACGTGCCCGCCTGAGCCCATCCCGCGGACAGAATCGGTCTCTTTCAGGTACGCCTGCACCGCCTCTTTGGCGTATTCTCCAAGCGGAACCAAGCGGTGTTTGTCACCTTTTCCAATGACTCGCACGAACCCGGCCTCGAATTCTATGTCGTTCACCTTCAAATTCCGGAGTTCCGACAAGCGCAACCCGCAACCGTAGAGAACCTCGATTATGGCTCGATCACGCAAGGCGGCTTTGGCATTGGGGTCGCCCACTTCAATAATGCACGTAATTTCATCCGGCGACAGGTAGTCGGGATGATACCGCGCTATCCGGGGAGCCGAATATGCCAGGGCAGGATTCTCGGCGATCCTCCCCTGATCCCGCAGGTATGCATAAAAGTGTTTGATGCTCGACACCTTGCGCGCCAGGGTGGCGGGCTTTCGACTCTTGACAGTCAGCCCCGAAAAAAAAGCGGTGACATCCGACGGTGCCACCGCCAGGGGATCTTTCAGCTTCATGAATGTTGCCAGTTCGCGAAGATCGGTACGATAGGCTGAGATGGAATTGTCCGAAAGGCCCCGCTCCAGTTTGAGATACTGGAGGAAATCGGTGATCGCAAGTTCGAACGCTGTGCTCATGCTACAGTCCGTGGGCTATCGATGCCACCGCAACAACGTTGATGCCGTTACGTTCAAGTACCCGGCGGGCCTCAAGCACGGTGGCGCCGCTTGTTACAACATCATCGACGATTATCACTCGCTCGGCTTCACGGGCGGCATCGTCGGAAACATCGCAGGCAAACACGCCCCGGATGTTGCGGGCGCGCTCCGACCGTCGCAAACGAGACTGGAGTTTCCGTCGACGGATGCGTACCAGGAGGTCATCCCGTACGGGCAGGTCAAGCGTCTCTGAGAGCGCCTGAGCAAACACCTCGGCCTGATTGTACCCCCGAGAGTACTCGCGGTCCGGGTGCAACGGAATCGGCAACAAGAAGTCCGGAGCGAGATCGGTCAGCATGTCGGAATACTGATCGGACCACCATGCCGCAAACAGCCCGGAGGGTGCCGTCACGCCGTGAAACTTGTAGTTCACGATAATCTCCCTAACCGGACCGGAGTAATCGGCCACCGACAGCAATACCGGGCCACGTTTCTCGCACCCGGGACAGGCCACGCCCTTCT
>JAHIVM010000493.1 GCA_018816665.1 Candidatus Zixiibacteriota bacterium | reverse complement strand
CCCAGCGTTTGAGTTTGGTGCGCACCGTTGCCTCGTGCACACCCAGCATACGGGCGGCCTCGCTTTTGTTGCCGCGAGCGGCCAGCAGGGCTTCCGTAATCAATTGCCGTTCGAATTGCTCCATGCGATCAAAGAGGGAGCCGGTGGTTTCATTTGGAGCAGCGGCTCCAAATATCGTCCGGGCGATTTCCGCCAGGTCACCCTCGGCCGCCAACTGGGCCATGATCTCCAGGCGCTTGATTTTGTTGTCAAGCTCCCGGATATTCCCCGGCCAGTCGTGATCGATAAACTGGCGCATGATTTCCGACGGCATCCGGTGAGCCAGGCTCTCCAGATTCCGACGGGACAGGAAATAATCCACCAGCAACGGGATGTCTTCTTTACGCTCCCGCAGCGGCGGCAGGTCAAAGGTGATCCCGCTCAGCCGGTAATACAGATCCCGACGGAACGTTCCCTGTTCGACCATTTCCTCGAGATTTTTGTTGGTGGCGGCCACCAGTTTGATATCGATTTCGATTTCCGTCGTGCCGCCCAGTGGCAGGACGCGCCGTTGTTCCAGCACGCCGAGCAGTTTGGCCTGCAACGACAACGGCATGTCACCGATCTCATCGAGCAGCAACACGCCGCCGTCAGCCGCCACGAAAAGACCCTTTTTGTTGGCGCCGGCCCCCGTGAAGGCACCCTTGCGGTAGCCGAACAGTTCGGATTCCAGGAGGGTTTCCGGCACGGAGGCACAGTTGATCGCCACGTAAGGACCGTCGGGTCGCACCAACGTGTGATAGTAGCGTGCCATGTGGTCCTTGCCCACCCCGGTCTCACCGGTAATCAGGACCGGAAGATCACTACGACCGAGAATCGGGAGCTGTGTTTTGATCTTCTGGATGGCCGGGCAGGCCGTGATATACTCAGCCGTCCGATCGACCGAACTTTTGGAGACGACCTTCTCCCGCGGAGCCGGGGGCAGAGCGCCGAGTTCGCCGATTTGACGGCTGACCGGTTCGAGTTTGTTGCGCAGACGATTGCGCGAATAGAATTCTTCGGCCCGGAACAGGTAGGTCATGCGTTGCCGCTCGGTGAACACCGGCGACGAGCCGGCGGCACAGAGCGCCTCAGCCATTTCCCAGCGCACCCCGGATTCATCGAGTAGGTCGATGGCCCGCGCAAAAAGCTTGCGGGCCTCCGCGGGTTGACGTCGCCGGGCGGCAAGCTGAGCCTTGATTCTGAGCAAGACTCCGCGATCCACCTTGCTTTCGCTGCCTTCCAGAATAGCCATGGCCCGCGCCGCGAACATGCTGGCGGTCCGGCCGGTTCCTGCCCGCAGGGCCAGTTCGGCCAACTGACGCATCACGCCGGCGGCGAGTGTTGAATCGGGAGCTATCTGTTCGGCAAGAACCAGGGCGCGATCCAGGGCGATGCCGGAGTTTTCGAACTCCGAGGTGCGATACAGCAGTTCGCCAAGGTAAGTCAGGTACATGACTTCTTCGCGTTTGGCCTTGAGCGCAACAATCAACGGATAAGCCGCCGCCAGTTCCTTCTCGGCATCGGCGTAATCGGCGCGCTGGATGAAAATATAGGCGAGTGACAGACGAGCCCGGACAACTTCGAGCTCGTCGTTCAACTCCGTTGAGAGATCGATGTTGATGCGGAGATTTTTCTCCGCCTGGTTGAGGTCGCCCATGAAGGTATGCAGGCGACCGATATTGCCCATCATGTAGGCAAGCTTCTGCTTGTCGTCGAGTTTGCTGGCGATTCCTACGGCGTCCATGAGGACAGCCAGGGCCTGGCGATACTCTGTCCGCTTGAAGTAAATACCGGCCAGTTGGTTGAGCGCCCGGCTCTGTCCTTCCGGACAATCGTTGCGCCGGAAGATGGATTCCGCATCGCGAAATGCCCGTTCCGCCTCAGTCAGCTCACCGCTGTTGCGCAGAATGCCGGCCAGTGTGAGGAATACCTCGGCCAGCTGGAGCGTATCACCCTCACGGGCAATCAACGCCTGCGATTTCCGAATCGCACGCAGCGCGGCGGTGTAATTGCTGAGCGACGCATAAGACCGGGCGACCTGATGAAGGAGACCGCCTGCCCACGGTCCGCCGACCTCATCCACCAGACTTTGATTGGATTCAAAGTAACTGATGGCGCCGACAAAGTCTCGACGGTCCAGTAGCGTGTGAAGGTACGCAGCTACTGAATCGCAGAAGGCATTGTCAATGTCCTTGTGCTTCTTCATTGCTACTGTACCCTTTGGCTAGTGGTGATCTGACTTACCATTG
>JAHIVM010000492.1 GCA_018816665.1 Candidatus Zixiibacteriota bacterium | reverse complement strand
CGCCAGGGCCTCATCCCAGGTCGCCTTGACCTGTTTGCCCTCTTTTTTGATCAATGGCGTTTGCAGACGGTCCGGCGAGGCCACCATCTGGTAGCCGTAGCGTGTCACATCCGGAATCCAGCCATCATCGATACTGTCGTTCTGGCGCGAGGTCACGCGGAAGATCTTCTTCTGGTGGCCTTCCTTGTAGAAAAGGATGTTGGTTCCCGACGACGTAAACGGGCAAACCGATGACGCCGTCTGGGTCAACCACACCCTAACCTTGTAGCGCCAGTCGGTGTTGGTCAGCGCACCCACCGGACAGATCTCCACCAGGTTTCCGGAGAACGGATTGTCGACCTGTTCGCCGGGCGCCGAGTTGATCTGCGTGATGTTGCCGCGTTCGTATGCTCCCAGATCCCATTCGCCAAAAGCTTCTTTGTTTGCCCGCACACAGCGATAACACTGAATGCAGCGGTTACGATTGAGGATGATCTCCGGGCCGATCCGATGATCGTCGAATGTCGTGTCGTCGGCATCGTCGCGGAAACGGTACTTCTGGAACGTAAACCGGCTGTCATCGAAACCGTGCGCAAACGTCAGATTCTGCAGCGTGCACTCGCCCCCCTTGTCACAGGTGGGACAGTCAAGCGGGTGGTTGAGCAGGGTAAACTCAATGATGGCCCGGCGCCCCTGCAACACGGCGTCGGACTTCGTATGCACCACCATGCCGTCCATTGCCTCGGTGGCACAGGAGACGGCGAGCTTGGGCATGCGTTCTATTTCGACATAACACATGCGACAGGCGCCCACCGGCTTCAGCTTGGCGTGCCAGCAGAACGTAGGAATATCTATCTTGAGTTCGCGTGCGGCCTGCAGGACGGTTGTACCCTTGGGTACCGTGATCTCCTGACCATCGATTGTCAGGGTGACGGTCGGGACGGCCTGCGCCGACGCTGTTTTCTTTTCCGTTGCTTCAGCCATGGCGTCGCTTACTTAAACTCGAAATGCGTTTTCACCATACACTTGCCGTGGTCGATGTGGTATTGCCACTCGTCGCGCCACAGGCGAATAGACGACTGTATGGGCATCACGGCCGCATCACCCAACGGGCATATTGTGCGACCCAGAATATTTCCACAAACAGATTCGATTTTCTCAACATCGCCGGGCCGGCCGCGTCCCTGCTCAATAGCACGGATCAACTGCTCCAGCCAGCCGGTACCCTCGCGACAGGGCGTACATTTGCCGCAGGATTCGTGGCGATAGAAATGGATCAGTTTCAGCAGAGCCCAAACAATGCAGGTGTCCTCGTTGAACACAATCACCGCCCCGGAACCGAGCATGGAGCCGACCTCGGTCAGCGATTCATAATCCAGGCCGACCTCGATCATATCCGGAGTCAGGAACGGCGTGGACGAACCACCCGGGATCACACCCTTGAGCGCTTTATCTCCCAGAATGCCGCCGCCGTACTTCGGATTGTAGATGAAGTCCTTCAGGCTGTGACCGAGTTCCAGCTCATAGTTGCCCGGCTGCTTCACATGGCCGCTCAAACTGAATATCTTTGAACCCGGGGACTTCTCTTTGCCGAGCGACTTGTACCACTCCGCGCCCCGATTGATAATGTGCGGTACGGTAGCCAGCGTTTCGACATTGTTAACAATAGTCGGGGAGGCGTATAGTCCTTCGATGGCCGGGAACGGCGGACGAATACGGGACTGACCGCGCTTGCCTTCCAGCGAATTCAGCAAGGCGGTTTCCTCACCGCAAATGTACGCGCCACCGCCGGTGTGCACAATCATGTCCAGATCGTACCCGCTCCCGTAGATGTTTTTGCCCAGGTGGCCGCGCTCGTAGGCCTCTTTGACCGCCCTGCGGACCGATCGGATGGGCTCTCCGAACTCGCCGCGAATATACACGAACATCAGGTGACAGCCGATCGCAAAGGCTCCGATAGCCATTCCTTCAATCATGGCATGCGGATCGCGCTCCATGATGACCCGGTCCTTGCAGGTGCCCGGTTCCGATTCGTCGGCATTGCACACGAGGTACTTTGGCTTGGGTGACCCCTTAGGGATGAAGCCCCATTTCATGCCGGTGGGGAAACCTGCGCCGCCCCGGCCGCGCAAACCGGCCGTTTTGACTTCGAGAGCGACTTCTTCGGGCTGCATGGTGGTCAGTGCCTTTTTCCAGGCGACATAACCGCCGTGAGCTTCGTAAGTCGCGACTGTATGCTGTTCGGGATCTTCGACGTACTTAAACAGGTGCAGCCGGTCAGAGGCCGCGACTTCCTGCGCGTTAGTCCTTACGGGGGAGTAAAAGCTCATGCCTGTGCCTTCGCCTTCTCCCTCAGGTCCTCGAGGATTTGATCAACTTTTGCCCGCGTCAGGTTTTCGTAGAAATCCTGGTTTATCTGCATCATCGGCGCGGTGGAACATGACCCCAGACACTCGACCGAAATCAGGGTAAACAGATTGTCCGGCGTGGTATCGCCTTTTTTGATACCCAGCTTCTCCTCGAGATACTCCACCAGGCTGTCGGCTCCCATCAGAGCGCACGAGATATTGTGACACACCTGGATCAGGTAGGTCCCCACCGGTTCCTTCGGGAACATGGTGTAAAACGTGGCTGCCTCGGCCACTTCGACCATGGGTACATCGATCGCGGCGGCAATCTCCCGATAAATGTCGGGATTGACATGCCCTACCTCTTCGTAGGCAATCGTCAGGGCCGGCAGAATACCCGAGCGTTTTTCGGGATACCGGGCCGTCATTTCCTTCATAAGGGTGATTGACGCTTCACTTAGCATCATCTATCAACCTCTCCCAGTATGATGTCAATCGTCCCGATGGCGCAGACCATATCGGAGAGCAGTCGTCCCTCGGTCATTACCGGCAACGCGCCCAGGTTGACAAAGCTCGGCGGCCGTACGCGGACTCGGTTCGGACGATTGGTGCCGTCGGAAGAAATGAAAAAACCCAGTTCTCCCTTGGGCGATTCAATCGCGTGATACACCTGTCCCTTCGGCGCAACAAAGCCGTCGGTGATAATCTTGAAATGGAAAATCATCGACTCCATCTTGTGGAGCACGTCTTCCTTCGGCGGCAGTACGACCCCCGGGACATGAGCCCGGTACGGCCCCTCGGGCATACCGTCGATAGCCTGCTGGATGATCCGCATGGACTGCCGGATTTCTTCCAGACGCAGCTTGTATCTATCATAGGCATCGCCGTTTTTGCCGACGACGACATCAAAATCAAAGTTTTCGTATCCCGAGTAGGGTTCGTCTTTGCGGAGATCCCGCTTCACACCGCTGCCGCGCAGCATCGGCCCCGAGCATGAATAATTTAGGGCGTCCTCGGCGGACAGCACCGCCACCCCTTTGGTCCGGTTGATCCATATCGGGTTATTCGTCAGCAGCGTCTCATAGTCTTTGAGCTTGTCGGGAAGTACCTTGAGCAACTTCCGAACAAGTTTCTCGAAATTGGGGGGCAGTTCCGCCGCCAGGCCGCCGATACGAATGTAGCTGGTCATCATGCGCTGACCGCCGCAGGCTTCATAGATATCCACGACCATCTCGCGCTCGCGGAACGTATACAGGGCCATTGACATAGCGCCCAGATCCAGGGCGTGCGTTCCCAGCCAGATCAAGTGCGAGTTTATCCGGGTAAGTTCGGCCAGACATACGCGCGCCCACTGAACCTTTTCCGGCACCTCGATACCCATCAACTTCTCAACGGCCAGGCAGTACCCCAGATTGTTGCTCATCGGCGAGAGGTAATCCATCCGGTCGGTACACGGAATCGCTTTGTAGTACAATTTCGATTCCATAGTCTTTTCGATACCGGTATGCAAGTACCCCATAACCGGCCGGGCCTTGACAACGGTCTCACCGTCGATCTCAAGCACGACCCGCAGGACCCCGTGTGTGGAGGGGTGCTGAGGTCCCATGTTTATGGTGAGTGTTTTCTGCTCCACTACTTGATCACCTCGGGTGGATCGTCAAGATTCCAGGTGAACTGCGGTACCTCGTAGGTCAGCGGGAAGTCGCGACGTAACGGGTGTCCCACCAATTCGTCCGGGGTCAGGATTTTGGTCAAATCGGGATGACCGATGAACGTTATCCCCATCAGGTCAAAAACCTCACGCTCGAGCCAGTTGGCACCGTTCCAGATTGCGGTGAGGCTGTCGATTTCCGGGTTTTCGGCGGGGAGGATTGCCTTCAGGAAAAACCGGTGTTTGTGAGTCAGGCTGCAGAGGGTGTAAATGACCTCGAACCGGCCCCCCATTTCCTCCTCGTGACCGAGCCAGTCAACCGAAGTGATATCCGCCAGATATCGCACATCCAGATCGGCCTCCTGGTAGAGGGCCTGACAGATGGCGCTCAGCGCCTCCGGTTTGATATGAAAAGACTGCTGGTCGCGGAAGCCGTCCTCCCTGAGGACGTCATCGGCGAACCGACTCTGCAGGTACTTTCTTAGCTTGTCTTCCATTCCGGCGATCTTGTTCCAAAATTCACAATAGTCGTTTTAACAAAGGACCGTCCGTGCGATCTTTCACCGCAGCCTTATATGGCTCGTCCCCACTCTTCGCGCGGTCTACGAACCGATTCCGTCTCGATCTTCTTCTGCAACTTGAGAATGGCGTCCATGAGCTGTTCCGGGCGCGGCGGGCAACCGGGAACGTACATATCCACCGGAATGATCCGGTCGACGCCCTGCAGGATTGCATAGTTGTTAAACACGCCGCCGCACGAGGCACAGGAGCCCATAGCAATCACCCACTTGGGGTTAGGCATTTGCTCGTACAGCGTTTTGACGACCGGCGCCATTTTCATGGATACTCGTCCGGCCACGATCATCAGGTCCGATTGGCGGGGCGACGGACGAAACACCTCCATGCCGAAGCGCGCCATATCGTATTTCGGCATGCTGGCCGACATCATTTCGATGGCGCAACAGGCCAGACCAAACGTAAAGGGCCACAGGGACCGCTTGTGCGCCCAGTTGACCACTTTGTCCAGAGTTGTCAGTATGATTGACTCGGGGATTTTCTCTTCTATTCCCATGTCAACGCTCCCCGGCCAAGTTCATACACATACCCCACCAGAATAATCACCACGAAGATTGAGATGGCGCCAAACCCGAACCATCCGAGATCGCGAGCCACCACTGCCCACGGCAGCAAAAAGATGACTTCCAGATCAAACAGGATGAAAGAGATGGCAATCATGAAGAAGTGAACGGGGACCGGATCTTTGGTCGTACCAACCGGTTCCATACCGCATTCGTACGGATCAAACTTCTTGCCCAGTTTGGTTCGCCGACCCAGGATGATCGACATGACCGTCAGAGCAACCCCCAAAAAGGTAGCCAAAGCCACCAAAAATAAAATCGGATAGAAATCTTCGAACATGCATCTTCCCTCTCACCGACGCATCGGCGACTTGTCGGCTACTTTAGGTATTGTACGGACCAAAGTCAATAGATTTTTGGCAGAAACGTTCGCATTACAAGCCGTCGCAACCGTCCGCCGGGCGCCCGACGAACGCTTATAAGTCATTGTTCGAAGACTAGTTATAGAACGCGTGAGATTGTGATTCGGGCGCCGTCACCGAGCGTTTGGCCGGTTCCCGACACCCTGCGGGGCAGTCAGAGTGACTTGCGGACGGTGACCTTGCGCGATCTGAAAAAATCGTCGCTGGCAACCACTCCGTCGACCTCTTCGGGGGCAAAAGGACCGTAGGCGCGGGAAAACCCGTGTATCTTAACCGCTTCGCGACGGCAGTCGTATTCCAGGAGACCGCCGCCCCGGGTCTTGATGTCTCTGTCCAGCACCTCCAGGACATCGGGCAGTTGCACCCAGGAGGTAGCGATTCCCTGCTCATCGCTGAACCGCTCCAGCAGGTTGGCATGGTACGGAAACAGAGAAACCGGCCCCAGAATCATGTGCAGTTCATCTGCTTTCCGCAGACACACGAATTTACACTCAATTGTGCCCTCGGCGGATGTCGCCGCTTTCTGAATCAGATCGTCGGTGATATAGCTTGTCACCCTGGCTGTCATGTTAGCTGTCCTTCTGTTCCGGAACACCAATTCTCATGTGATTGGAGAATATCCAGCCACGTCTCCCCTTCCATGCCTCGACCCGGTACAGCCCCGGACGAGCCACCTGATACTCCAGTCGGTCAGATTTTGTCGTCACTATCGCTTCACCATCACAGATTAGCCTGATCACAGCTTTTGTCGGCAGTTTCACGGTAATTGTCGACCCCTGCCAGTCGGATATCTCCCCACCGCAGGTGATCTGCTCGGCACCGCGTACCGCATAAAACTCGAACCTGTCCGCCGCGCCCCAACGCATATTGGAGATGAACACCCGGCAATCCCGAAGAGCATCGTACAATTGGTCGCGGGCGGTATCAAAGTCCCGCGACATGGGTTCGTTCAGCAGGATATGAGTCCGCAGACATCTGAAATGCACCTTGTAGGGGAAAATCTCGACCGTAAACGGTCCGACATCGATAGGAAACGCATGGGCGTCCACTCCGCCGATGCCGACATATTTGCGCTTGCGATTGAGGTCATCCCACAGCTTAAGCACCCGGTCGGTCGGCCCGATCATCGATTTGCGCGGCGAAAACGCCATCGCCAGCTTGTTCAGCGGCGTGAGCCTTTCCATCCATTCCGACATCTGGTTCCATAGCTCCAGACCGTCGTACTTGTCCGTATCCCAGGCAGTCCAGGGATAGGGCGGATAGCGCCCCTCCCGGCTTCTGATTTCATCGGGATGAGCCAGAATCCCCAACACTCCTTCGTCCCGGGCCAACGCCACGTATTCCTGCGCGGTAGCGTCGGCCGGGTACACCTCACGGGACCCGAATACCAGGAAGTGGTTGTTGTCGTCAACATCGTTGTGTTCATAGCCGATAACAACCAGCGTGTCGCCGTACAGACCTTCCAGACCGGCGTCGCGATTAGTCAACCCCATGTGATCGGAGAACATCATGAAGTCGAGCCCTGCCTGCCGTCCGATCGCCACCACCTCGTGTAACGTTTTGGTGCCGTCGGACTCGGTGGTGTGCATGTGAATCGCCCCCGAGTATTGATACCAGCTGCCTGTCTTCTTACTCATGCGCGACATTCCGTTGGTGAGGTACCCGTTGAAAGATAAGCCCGCCGACCATCATCATGATCGCCAGAGACAATACGG
>JAHIVM010000491.1 GCA_018816665.1 Candidatus Zixiibacteriota bacterium | reverse complement strand
CGTCCTCGCGAGTCACATCGTCTTCCTCGCGGGCACACACTACGGCCAGCACGGGTGCCCGGCTTGCCCAGGCGTTGCCCTCGGCCATCGCGTCCATGAGTTTTTTGTGCTGCTCGGGATCGGACACGAAAATGAAGCGCCAGGGCTGTTTGTTGGAGCAGGAGGGAGACCAGCGGGTTTTTTCGTGGATGCGGTTCAGAGCATCGGCCGGAATCGGTTTGTCGGAGTACGAGCGTCTGCTTTTGCGCCGGAAGAATAGAGAATCGTCCATCAGTCACCTCACTTGATGTTCTTGATCGGCACGCCAACGAACGGCATGCCTCTGTAGTTGTATGTAGAACGGCGATGACGAACGCCGGGTTCTCGGGATTATGACCGACTGGGCTGGTCGGTGTGGATCGCTGGTGCTAACGATTGACGCTGACGGCCGGTTTGAAGTCGGACATGGCAAGCAGTTTCTGTTGCCGCTCCCGTACTTTCTCCTCCGTCATGAAAAACTCGGGTCCGACCTGTTCGATCATCACCGACGACGTGCATGACGCGAAACATCCGGCCTTGCGCAGATCGCCGCCGGTCTCGAGATACTCTTTGGTGAAGCCGGCCATATACGTGTCTCCGGCGCCGGTGGCATCCACAAGGTCGACTTCATACGGCGGAATGTCCACGAATCTGCTGCCGTCGTAAATCACCGATCCCAGTTCCGCCAGCGTGACAATCACAAGTTTCGGCCCCCAGGACTTGATAATCCGGGCGGCCTCGTACGGATCTTCGCGGCAATCGATACCGGTGAGGACCTTGCCTTCAAGTTCGTTGGGCTTGACAACATCGAAGAGGCCCAGGATGTCCTCGATGCCCTCGGGCTTCTCATGATAAATGCGGCCGTCGGGATGTGCGCCCCGCAGGAGTCCCTGGGGATCGCAGAAAAAAAGCCCGCCGAAATTTCCGCGGATACTCCGGATGCTGTCGAAGGACACTTCGCCGAGGATGGGGCCTATCAGGACCGCCCGCGAATCCTGGTACCAGGCGGTGTCGATTTCGGTGATATTGTCGGCCCGGCCGATCAGGTCGAGCGTCCGATTTCCAAAGTCATCATAGTAGATGAGAGAGAAGCCGCCCGTTTCAGCTGAGGGGAGAATCTCGTATTCAATGCGATGACGTTCCAGATCGGCAATGAACTTGTTGCGGTAGTCCTCACCCAGTGCGCCCACCAGACGTGTGGCCACACCCATTTTGGAAAGGGCCAGGGCGGCGTTGGTGGAGCAGCCGGAAAGAACGCGGCCGCCGGTTGTTATCTTTTGTGTTTTGATGAAATCGAATACAGGATTGCCAATTGCAGTAATCATCGCTATCTACGCACTTTCACTGTCGGTGTTGGGAATTGAGGTTCACGGTCATCTCATGGCGGGAAACCGGGTCGGTGGGTTACACCTCCTGACGGTCTCCGAGGACTTTTTTGGCGTACACGAGGCGCTGGATGGCGGTAATCGTGGAAATCACGCCGACAACTATCAGGGCCAGTTCAAGCCAGCCGCCCCTGGGCCAGGTGCCCACCGGGAGGAAGTGTTCCGTTATCGAGCCGGCGATAATCAGGATGAACTTCTCGAGCCGTCCCATGATCCCTACCGCGCAGTTCTTGATTTTCCCCATCGATTCGGCCGCGGCACGCGTGTAGCTGGCGATCAGCATGCCAAAAAGCGCAAACAACCCCCAGCCGGGGTGGACCGCTCCGGAGAGGGTGATACCGGCCAGAATGAAAAACTCACCGTAGCGGTCGGAGACGTGATCGAAAATACCGCCGAACACGGTGCCGATTTTGCCGGCCCGCGCCGTGGAACCGTCGAGCATGTCGGTAAACGAAGTGAGGATCATCCATACCACGCCCCAGATCATCTGCTGGCGCCAGAAGAAGATTCCGGATACGATGGAACAGCCGAGTGAGACGAAGGTTATGAAATTGGGGCGCAGTCCCATTTTCAGGCAGACTTTGCCAAGGAAGAGCGAGGACTCCTCGTACCATTGCCGTTTGCGCTCGTTGATGGTCGGCGCTTTTTCAGTCGTGTTAGTCATAGTTGCGGGGCCAATATACGGTGCCCGGTTTACCGCGTCAATGTTTCCCGAGCACTATTTCTACGCTCCGCACAGGACGCTGATTGACTTTTGACCGGTAGAGAGGGATATTCCTACAATGTTTGTAGATTATGTGGAGATTGATGTGGCGGCCGGCAACGGCGGCCCGGGATCTGTCTCGTTTCACCGCGAGAAGTTTGTCACCAAGGGCGGTCCCGACGGTGGCGATGGCGGGCGGGGCGGCGATGTTATTGCCGTGGCCGACAACAACCTGAGTACGCTGCTGGATTTTCGCTATAAGCGTAAGTACAAGGCGGAAAGCGGTCAGCCCGGGGCCGGAGCCCTCAAAAGCGGCCGATCCGGCGAAGACATCATCCTCCGCGTGCCGATTGGCACCATTATCCGGGACCTTGACACCGGCGAGGTTGTTGCCGACCTGGATGCCACCGACGAGGGGCGGATGCGGGCGGTTCTGGCGAAAGGTGGAAAGGGAGGCTGGGGCAACGATCATTTCAAATCCGCCACCGACCAGGCCCCGCG
>JAHIVM010000490.1 GCA_018816665.1 Candidatus Zixiibacteriota bacterium | reverse complement strand
CTTCACCGTGAGCAGGGTCTGCGCCGCCGACTGGAACACACCGGGAGAGTCTATCGGCACCACGCCTTCCGCCATGCGACCGGTACTCATAATAAGATGATACCCGTCGCGATCACGGTAAGGTTCACTGAACGTGCCGGGCTCGAGGGAGAACGCTATGGAATCGAAAGGATCGAAATACACGCCTCGCTTGGTCCAGCCGACATAGCCGCTGTTGCGTTGAGCCATAGCATCGTGAGAGTATTCGTAAGCAACGTTCTCGAATGCTTCTCCGGTCTTGAGCATTTGATACAGGTTGTAGGCGTACTCGCGGGCAGCCGCCCACCGTTCATCTTCACTCATTCCCTTATAATGCGCGGAGTCGGGTCCGGCAAGGAAGCCCAGCGGGCTGCACAGAATATGGTACATCTGGACCTGCTCCTCGACAGAGAACAGGTGCGCACTGTCATTGAAAAACTGTGTCACTTCGGACGTGTCGGCGGAGACCTTCGAGTACACCTCTTCCTCCCAGAATGCCTGGAGAATGAGATCACGTCGCTGGTCCTTGAACGTACGATAGGTCGCCCAGTACGGGGTGATGTCGAAGTTGTTGGCGCTCAGGCCGGCAAGCGTATCAATAAGAACGCTGTCCAGAATGTCCTGGACGATGGAATCGCTGACCGGTCCCCCAAGAGGGACAACCGGGCTGCCGTACACCAGGCGATAGAGTTCATCGCCGGTTATGGTCAGTTCGCCGGGGATCTCGGCCACGACATAGGTGTTTTGCGCATACGTTTCCGGCGTTACCGGCGCGGGGCCGCCGCAGCCAACCAGTAACATGATTTCCACAATCACGGCAAGAATAGTGATAAACGCCAGACGGTACATAAGAAACTCCAGCAATCGGTTTAGTCCAAGGCGATTAAGTTATACAACAATGGAGGAAAATCAAGCCCAAAAGCCGCATGTCATTTCGGTGCGACGGGGCTGCGGCCAGGCTCGGCGACGACCGCACGATCAGTGGCGAAGCGGGCAAAACCTACCGTAAAGGTGGTGCCTTCACCGGGTTGAGAGTCAACCTGAAGGGTCAATCTGAGGGCATCGCAGATGCGATGGACAATGGCCAGCCCCAGACCGGTGCCGTGTTTTTTGGTGGAAAAGAAAGGCTCATAGATATGATCGATCCGGTTGGCATCGATGCCGGGACCGTTATCGCTCACTTGCAGCAGCACCTGCGAGTCTTCGGGATATTGGAGCAGCCGCTGGACCACCCTGCCCGGTCGACCGTCAAAAGCCTCGCAGGCATTCATGACCAGGTTCATGAGCAGCTGCTTGATCAGCCCCTCATCACCGATCACGTACACAAAGGAGTCATCGCTTTCGAGCGAAATCTTGATATTGTCCGGAATCTTCTGGTGCATCATGACCAGCTCCCGGACCTCTCCCACGATATGACAGAGTTCTACCTTGTTGTAGCCTGGCCGGCCGATTCGGGCGTAGGCAAGGAAATCCGTCAATATGACATTGAGGCGCTGCGACTCCTTGAGGATCAGCGACATAAGTCTGGCATTGGCCCCCTCCAGTTCCAGCTCATCGCGAAGGACTTCGACCGAGCCCGAGATGGCCGCCAGCGGGTTGCGGATCTCATGGGCGATGGAAGCTGACAATTCCCCGACTGCCGCCAATCGATCATTGACCCGGACTTTGCTCTCAAGCGCCTTGGCCTCGGTAAGATCGGAGAAGATCGCTATGACACCGCGCAGAGCACCGCCTTCTTCGGTGAGAATTGAAGTCGACAGACCCAGGGGAATCGGCCGCCGCTCACCGTCGATAATGTCGAGTTCCCGTCGGGGGTATGCGACCCCGGAAACCAGTCCGTCGTTCAGGCAAGCTGCCAGCTCCGGCATGCGTTCGGCAAACGCATCGCGTGCAGTCATGCCCTTGACGCCCTCTTCCGAGTAACCCAGAATGCGCTCGGCGGCCCGGTTGAAGTAAACGATGAAACCCGAGGAGTCCACGGTGAGCAATCCGGAATTGAGATGCCTCAGGATATCATCGGTTTCCAGTCTCGCCCGTCTCAGGGCCAGAGAGGCATCAACCAGTTCCTGATCCCGGTTACTCAGTCGTTCGGCCAGGTAGCCGGACATGAAAGCCGTGAGATAGAAAATCAGGATGTGCAGGAAGATCGAATAGAATACTGACTCGTTGGTTGAGAAGATTGTCCGCAGGGCCTGCATGCTGAGGTCGTGATCGGTGCTATTGACCAGCCCAAGCCAGATGATAAAAGCATACGCTGCCGACACCGCCGAGGCGATCACCAGGGTGCCCACCATCCGGTATACCAGCGCGGCCGAGACCACTGTCAGGACAAGCAGAGCTGAAAACGGAGAATTGACGTTGCCGGTGGCATAGATGATCGCCGATTCAATACCGACTTCGAGAAAAAACTGCAGTCCCGTCAAAACGTAGGTCGCCCGCCGCAGACGGTAGCGATTGCCGAATGCCAGACACAGCGCGAAGGCCAGGGTGACAACCGAGTAGGCCACAATCAGAGCTCGGAGGTACTGCGGATAGCGCATCCACCCCACCACCACAGCCATGATGATGACATAGGAGGCCAGTCTCAGGGGCAGGAACAGCCCGGATCGAGGTACGGATTTGTCAATTCCCATTTGTACGAAGACGGCACCCGTTGAGCGCCGTCTCCTTATCTATATATGTTCGTGCAACTTGCCAACGTCGAACCGCACGTTCGGCGCCAGCGCAGTAGCCGTGTTTAGAACTTGCCAATGATGTCAAACATCGGCAGGTACATGGCAATCAGAATACCGCCGATAACCACACCCATGATGACAATGATGATCGGCTCAATCACGGATGTCAACGCGGTTACGGCTTCATCGACTTCCTCATCGTAGAAGTCGGCAATCTTGGATAACATGTCATCCAGACCACCCGTCTTTTCACCCACGCCGAT
>JAHIVM010000489.1 GCA_018816665.1 Candidatus Zixiibacteriota bacterium | reverse complement strand
CGGCCCAGGACCGCCGCGATCGGCATGCCCGAACCCATTGATTTGGCATAGGTACTGATATCGGGCTGCACCCCATAGTGCTGCCAGCAGGCCCAGTGACCGGTCCGTCCAAAGCCGCTCTGGATTTCATCGATTATCAGCATGATACCGTGTCGATCGCAAAACGCGCGAAGCCCCTCCAGGTAAGCCCGGGGAACGGGGTTGAACCCGCCCTCGCCCTGCACGGGTTCGACAATGACGGCGGCCAGGCTTTTCGGGTCCACAAGATTGTGGCCGCTTTCGGCAAGGCGTTTCAGTTCCGCCTCAACAAACTCCGTCTCGCTGCGCCCCTGGGCGTAACGGTAGAAATTGGGAAAGGGCAACCGGTAGACTTCCGGAGCAAAAGGCCCGCAGTCGCGCTTGTAGCCCATCTTGCTTGTCAGGGTCATGGCCATCATGGTCCGGCCATGGAAAGCATCGGTGTAACAAAGCACAGCCGGTCGTTTTGTGGCCTGGCGGGCGATTTTGATCGCGTTTTCGACAGCCTCCGCACCGGTGCTCACCAGCATCGCCTTGGTCCGCTCACCATGCGGCAACAGCTCCGTCAGCTTTTCACACAGTTCAATATACGGTTCGTAGGTGACAACATTGAAGCTGGCATGCAGGTATTTCGATGCCTGGGTGCAGATGGCCGCCACCACCGGCTCGGGGCAGTGACCCGCGTTCACCACGCCTATCCCGCCGGCAAAGTCAATAAGCTCGCGATCATCCTCATCGACAATGACGGCGCCCCGGGCTTGCCGGACCGTTGCGGTATTGAATATCCCCACGCCGTTAGCGACCGCGTTGTGTCTTCGCTGAAGAAGAAGCTGTGATTTGGTCAGTTCGGTATTCGACATCTGTGACTGGCTGCCAGTTCTCGCCTTTCGCGAGGGAATACTTGCCCTCGCACGGCGCGCGTGATGGTTCAGAGACTCGTTATGAGGTATGACGGCATCGCAGGGACCACGGCGATGTCATCTGTACTTGACCACCTGTCCGGTAACCGTAACCGTCCGCGGTACATAAATACCAAGCGTGACGACATTGACGAGAATGTCCTCAGCGGCGAACTGAGCCTTGATACTCACGTTGATCGCAGCATCGCCGCCCGCCTTGTCGATTTCGGCCTGAATCAACGTACCCAGATAGTCGTGTTTGTCCCCGGCGGGTTTGTTGACCGGGACGATACCGATAATCCAGGCCGCCTTATCCCTGATCTCGAAATCGGCCACAACATCGTATTCCGGCTCGCCGGCGCTGTTCATTTTAACCGCATGATCACGAATGGTTTTGGCATTGAAAGGTATGGTGGCACACGAGCTTAGTGCAAAGAGGCACAGAGCGGCGACAAGTAGATTGGATTTTCGCATGGCGGTCCCCTCGTATCTATATGATTATGTCAGCCTGCCCGCCCGCAAACGTACAAGGCGGGTCCTGCCGCTGATGCGCTGAGTATGCAGGTGCCCCGTCAAGGAGTCAAGTTTTTGTATTATGCCCCAGTGAGGGTGAGAAAAATCCGCGGACTGTGCTACCGAATTCACTGCGACCCTAGCCGCAGAACGCGACCGGACGCGCCGTGTACCTCAGGACTTGCCCACGACCTTGTCGAACTCCTCCCGGAACAGGCCGTAATGCAACCTGTCAACTATCTGATTGTTGATAATCTCCGCCTGCCTCAGGCAGCCCTCCTGCACAAAACCCAGGCTTTCCTGAAATCTTGCGGATGCCACATTGCCGCTGTTGGTGACCGATTGCATTTTTCGCACCCCGAGATCATCAAACGCGTACCGTAGCACCAGACGGGCGGCCTCGCTGCCGATCCCCTGCCGCCAGAAGGCCTTGTCCAGCATAAGTCCCCACGAGGCGACCCGGTGAGTCGGTTCGATGCCATACAGACAGATCCGTCCGGCCTGCACACCGCTGTCGGACATGATGATACTCAGGCGGATGAAGTCCTTGTTGTCAAGTTGGGCCTTGAAGTACTCCCGGGCTTGTTCCGGACCCATCGGACGATAGGTGCGGCCGTCGCCGGCTTGAATCTCCTTGTCGTTGTGCCAGCGATAGAAGTTGTCAAAATCGTCCGTACACTCGGGGGTGAGGAAGATCCGGTGACCCTCGAAGGATCGGATGCGCCTGAGATTGCCGGTGGTATCCATAGGTACTGGTCCTCTATTCTGCTGACGATGGTCCGGACCACCGTGCTTTTGCTTCCCGGTATTCTTCCCTCAGCAGGCCAAAAAAGATGCGATCGACTATCTGATTGTTGACCCACCCGCCTTGCCTCAGGGTTGCCTCGCGAACGCAACCGAGACGGATTTGGAGCGCCTGAGATCCTTCGTTGCCGGAATGGGTTTCGGAAGTTACCCGGCGTAACCCGAGGGTGTCGAACGCGTATCCCAGGAGCAATCGTGCTGCCTCGGTGCCAATGCCCCGGCGACGGTAATTCTGGTCGAGTACGAGACCCCATTCGGCGGTCCCGGACTCCTGCCTGATACTGAAGAGGTTGATCAGACCGGCCGGAGCGCCCGTGTCGGACATGATGATAGTAAGCAGGACAACGTTTTTGTTCTGCAGCCGGTCCTCGAACTCCCGGCGAAATCGCTCGGGACTTGTGGGGACGTACGAAACTCCGCCCAACGCCTGCATTTCCCTGTCGTGCTGCCAGCGATAAGACACATCGAAATCATCCGCGCACTCAGGAGTGAGGAATATTCGATCTCCCTCGAGAAATCTGACTCGTTCGAGATTTTTTGCGGTGTCCAACGTGAACGGTCCTTCCGGCTGTGCTTCTTCAGTCATTGCGATTCAATACGGGTAAACTCCGATTGGTGTTTCAAGATAGACGGAATTGACTATGCAGCCAGTCAGGAACCCGCCCTTCTTATCCGCCGTCTCAGTCTTTCTGTCCTGGTTCTATTCTTTCCAGACGGAAGACATTCACCACTTTCGGATCGGGACAACAAAATGTCCCCCGGTCGGGGTCCTTCTCCCAGGGAAATGACCCGCCGAATCGCAATGTCGTCACATACTGCAGCAACGCCCCATACGCGCCCATGCACATGCCGCCGGGCGTATACCTTCCCACCGTCCACTGATCGCCCACTTTGTGACCGGCGGGACATTGGCTGAGCTGTGACTCCAGGGTGATTTTGACATCGTATCGTTTTGCCATACTCCCTCACATCATCTGGATTCCGCCGCTCACCGGCAGGTAGGCTCCGGTCACAAATCGGGACCAGTCGGCGCAGAAAAACAGCACCGCCCCGGCAACATCGTCCGGCTCACCCACTCGTCGCAACGGCGTGTGTTCGGCAATCGCCGATTTCATCGCCTCGGGACGGTCGGCGGTAGCATCGGTATTGGTCAATCCCGGAGCGACCACGTTGACCCGTATTCCGTGCGGTCCCAGTTCCAGGGCCAGGGCTTTTGAGAATCCGTCCAGCGCCGATTTTGCACTGGTGTGAGCGATAAACCCCGGACCCGGCACGCGGGAAAGCCCGCTGCTGATGTTCACAATGCAGCCCTGCTTTCGTTTGATCATGCCCGGTGCGACCGCCTGGCAGCAGAAAAACGCCGCCTTCATTTCGTGCAGCACTTTCCGTTCAAACCCGTCCCAGGGGAACTCGGCGAACGGCATCACCGGGAAACTCATGTTGGCATTGTTTACCAGAATGTCAATCGGTCCCAGGTCCTGCTCGATCTTTGCGATCATAGCCTTGACCTGATCCAGATTGGTGACGTCGGCCTGACACAAAATCCCCCGTCCGCTCTGAGCCTCGATATCAGCCAGCGTTTTCGCCCCGGCCTCTTTATTGGCCGCATAATTTACCGCTACCGCAGCCCCGCTTTGCGCCAATAGCTTTGCCGTGGCGGCGCCGATACCCCGGCCGGAGCCGGTCACAAGAGCTACTTTTCCATCCAGTGTCATATCTGTACCTCCAGTCTAGATACTTGCGTCTGCTTATGCACAGATAGTCGTAGGTGGGAGGACAGGCAACCAAAAACCCCGCCGGGGCGACCGGAAGGAGACCGGGCTCCGAAGCGTGAATATTCCTCCTGATCGCGGGTAAGCACTCTAACAACCTGAGTGGGAGGTATCACATGACCTACCGAGTGCATCGACTGGACACTAAAATGAACAAAGAACAGGACAAGCTGGAGCGGTTCCTTAATGACCTGAGGGGCGAAGTGGTATCGATCATCCCGAACATCAAACCGACCTTCCAGGGCATGGGCGCCACCGCCAAAGTCGATTTCCTGCTGATTGTCGAGCGGTTGAGATAAAGGTCATGTGACAGCCCCGGTCCGGTCTGACCTGACACCCGGATCCTCTTGCTCCCCCAAGAAACCCGTTGCGATAAAACCGGGTATCACCTAGCTTTCGGAATACAGTCAGCCAACCCTGTGGCACTGTGGCAAAGACTACTAGGAGACGGGAGTCCAGATGAAATCAGCATCCATCCGCATCGGGGGTCTGTTGACCGTCCTGCTCACCGCGGCCGCAACCCTGCCTGTCGGGTCATTATCGGCCGCAACCATTGAAATCCCGCAACGCTCTGAAATCGCCGACGAATACAAGTGGAATCTCGACGGTTTATACAGCAATCTCGATGACTGGCAGAAGGACTTCGATCTGCTGAAAGCGGGCCTCCCCCGTTTTGAGGCGTACCGGGGTCACCTGGGAGACTCCGCCCGCACATTGCTGGAATGCCTGAAACTGCGGGACGAGCTGGATATCCTGAGCGACAATATCTCGTCGTATGCCTATCTGAAACTCGACGAGGACAACCGGGTCAGCGAATATCAGGAACTGGTCGGCCGCGCTCAGGCGCTGGGTTCCGAGCTTTCCGAGGCTACATCATTTGTGGAGCCCGAATTGCTGAGTATCGACTCGGACCGGCTGAAAGCGTTCCTGGCCGAGAACCCGGAACTCAATGTCTATCGCTTTCATCTGGAGGACCTCATCCGCCGCAAGCAGCACGTCCTGCCGGAGCGTGAGGAGGAACTCATGGCCCTGGCCGGGACGGTGACCCGGGCGCCGGGACGGATATTCGGGATGCTTACCTCCGCCGACATGTCATTCGGGACGATAATTGATGAAGACGGCAACGAGGTTGAACTCACCGAGGAACGTTTCGCCAAATACCGCCAATCGACTGATCGTCGAGTCAGGCGCGACGCTCACACGCGCTACTACGAGGCCTATCTCAAAAACGTCAACACGTTTGCCGCCACGCTGGGATCATCGCTGGCCAGTGATCGCTTCCGGATGAAGGCACGGGGTTACGGCAGTTGTCTGGAGATGTCTCTCTTCCGGAATAATATTCCGACTTCGGTGTATCACAACATCATCGAGGCGGTGAACGACAATCTGGCTCCGCTTCACAAGTGGGCGGCGCTCAAGAAGAGAATTCTGGGGGTCGACACGCTGCACCCCTATGACCTGTATGTACCCCTTCACGGGAGCGAACCGAAGGAATACACCTGGGAGGAAGCGAAGTCTGTGGTACTCGACGGTCTCACGCCGATGGGATCTACCTATGTTGCGGATTTCGAGCGCGGACTCAACTCGGGATGGATCGATGTTTTCGAAACGAAGGGTAAGGGGACCGGGGCCTACTCGGGCGGGACGTATACATCGCCGCCGTACATTCTGATGAACTTCAACGGCTCGCTGGAATGGGTGTTTACAATCGCCCACGAGATGGGTCACTCCATGCAGACCTACTATGTGAACCGCAATGAACCCTACATCTACTGCGACTACTCGCTGTTTGTCGCCGAGGTTGCCTCGACCCTGAACGAGGCCGTGCTGATGAAAACATTGATGAGAGATGCGGCCACCCGGGAAGAGAAACTTCAGCTCCTCGATTCCTATATCTCGGGTATCAAAGGCACGTTTTTCCGGCAGGTGATGTTTGCCGAATTCGAACTGGCGATTCATGAGCGCATTGAAAGCGGTGAGGCGGTGTCGGCCGACTATTTCCGCCAGACCTTCCGGGACATATACCAGAAGTACTGGGGTCCGGCGCTGGCGATCGAGGACATCGATGACATGCTGGGCCTGGTGGTCAGTCACTTTTACTGGCAATACTATGTCTACCAGTATGCCACCTCGTTTGCCGCGGCCCAGATGATGTCGGAGAAGTTGATGGACGGTGACCCGGGTTCTCAGGACAGAATCATGAAGTTCCTTGCCACCGGTGCCTCGAAGTACCCGGTGGACATTCTCAAGGAGGCTGGAGTTGACCTGACCACGAAAGAGCCGTTCCTCGTGACGATCAATCTCTTCAGCAATCTGGTCGACGAAATGGAACGTCTGCTGAACGAGAAGTGAGGGATCAACACTCAAGAACATGCAAGGCGGTCTCCGACCGCCTTCTTTTTGATTACACTAGCGGCACACACCGTCGCCTGTACGATCAAAGTCGTACTCGTTCACACCCTCCGGAGTACATAGGCCGGATTGGAGAACACCAAAAACACCCCCCGGCCGACGGGCTCACCAGAGTAACATCGCAGGCCAATCTCTGCCTGCCGGGAAGTCCTAGATCCTCTCGGCACGAACGTGCCAGTTCGAGTAGAATTGGCGCTCCACCCGGTTGTCCCAATACCCTTCACTCTTCCATCGGGCCTGAGTTCGAAAACCGACCAGCAATGTGTCAAGATCCTGCTCGTCCGCAAAGTAGTGAATGTCCCCCGGTGTGACTGATGTGGTGCACCGGTAGGTGTGCGGCGCCACTTGCTCCCCAACGCCGTATTTTCCGTCCTGCCGACTCGGGCAGGTAAAGAAGAACAAGCCTCCCGGTTTCAGCAGACCTCGTACCCGTTGAATAGCCGAAGCAAACCGGTCACGCATGCCATGATAGATGACGTTGTAGCTTACCACCACATCGAATGAATCGTTGGTAAAAGATTCCGCAAACACATCACAGACCTGTGTCGCAATCGCCAGCTTCAGACGGTCGGCCCATTCCTTCACGTGCCTGATAGCCGTTGGGGACGCATCAATCGCCGTAACTGAAAACTGAGCCAGTGCGAAGGCGATAGCATGGCGACCCAGACCGCAGCCCAGGTCCAACACCTGCGGTCGTTCCACGGAGGATAGTGAACGAATGAGATCAAGCACTTCCGGGGCCGGTTGTTCCCAGTAGTCACGGTTATCCTGATCCTTCCAATAGGCTTCCCATACATCCGTCGTCATAAACTGCCTGCCCCATCTCGTTACCCGGTGCGGTACTCATCTTCCAGAATCGAAAAGCAAAGAAGGTCCGTGAACTCATCCTGAATAATGAGTGTCTCCCGCATGATCCCCTCCTGCCGGAACCCTGCCCGTCGGAGAAGCCTCTCCGAGCGGTCATTGCCCCGGGCGACGGCGGCCCATACACGATGCATACCAAGGGTGTCAAATGCGTACGCCAACATTACCTGCAGTACCGTCGCGCCAATGCCCCGGCCCCAGCGATCGGCTACACCTATGACCATGGCCAGTTCACACTTGCGATTGATCGTGTCAATTGATTCCACCGCTGCATACCCAACAATCTGATCGTTGTCGATGATGGCCTTCAGCCAGATTTTGGGATGGGTCTTGACGCTGTTGAACCAGACCTCGACTTCCGGTTGCGATCTCAGTTGATTCGAAAGATAGCGATTGACATGAGCATCGTTCCTCCAACGAACGATTGCATCAAGATCATCTTCGGTTAAATCGCGAATCGTCGTCATAGGCAGAGTGTCCTGCTGTTTGCACGGGATATCCACCCGCGTACCATGAGTATACTTCTGAGGGATTGAACCAGCAACGAAAAAGCCTGCCATGCGACGGAAGGCAGAGAGATCTGAGGCAATAAGCAAGGCCCCCGGGGACGTCTTCAGGGCCGAGCCTACTACTTCACATCCTTAAGCAGTCTTCTCTTCTTCTGCTCGGCGAACCTGTAGCATCGGGTGTCGGGATGGTCTTCCAGCAATCTGTCGAGAATGCTCATGGTCTCCTCACGCTCGAGCTCCTGAACTTTGCCATCCGTCAGTTGGTGAGTAACACTCCACAACCAGTCCTTTGCGTGGCCTGAATTCGGATAGTGCTCGAGCAATACCCCGGAGAATGCTCGCTTAGCTTCATCGCTATATGTCCCCTGCTTCATTTCATTCATGTGCGAATAGAAATGAGCCAGATAAAGGCACATCTCCGAAAAAGGGCGGTTCGGATATCGGTCAGCAATCTGCGCGAGCTTGTCTGCCGTAGGCTTTGGATGATCCCGATCCAGGGTTCTGAGAGTACTTTCCATTGCCCTCAGCGCCTTGGCGTCCTCGCCTTCGGGTTCGACAATGCTGAAGGACAGCTCATTTGGCGTGACGCCGTCAAACAGAACATGAACGGTGTACGTTCCCCTTGGTATGTACGGGAACCGCATGAGAGGAACAGAGTAGCCGGAATTGATATCAAATGACGCGAACAGCTTCGTAAGATCGAAACTACCATAGTCTGTTTCACCCGGGTCCAGCAATAATCGACCTGGACTCGTCGCGATATTCCAGTTCGGCCCGGTGTACTGGACGGAGTCTCCGTACTGGTCGGTGACAAGGACAAAGAACTGTCGATGATTGGGGACATCAAGTCCGTGCGTTCTCAGTGTATCGTCGCTGATGTTGGAAAGGGTAATGTCGAGCCAGATCGGTTCATGGGAGACGTAGTTCTTTTTGGCCAGTGTGATATCACAAGCCCACTTGTGTGCATTCGAATAGCCGGTTGTCGACAACACGGTTCCAAAAAGAAGCAACAAGGTGAAGTAGCTGACTGCTGTTTTCATATGGATCCAATCATTCGCCTGACGGATTCATCGCCTGATATAGAGACGAAAACAGGGCAGCGGTTGTGTAAGATAGTTTCTCGATCGAGGCGACTAGTCAAAGGGCACACCGAAAGTCTGATTTGGCTTCAGGAACAATCGGCTGTGGGGATAGTCGTACACCGTATTGAAGCGCCTCATCAGATCGTTCCCGAGAATGCCGTCGGCACCCTGTTGTTTTGACCGTACCGCGGCCGGGGCGAAGGCGGTGCGGATGTCATGCAAATCGTGTTCGGCCACGCGAAGCCGGGAAGTCCGTCCGTACTGGCCGAAAATGTCGCCGCTCAATCCCGTCCCCAGGTTGGCGAAAGTCAGACTGTCGGGCATCGAGAAGGGTTG
>JAHIVM010000488.1 GCA_018816665.1 Candidatus Zixiibacteriota bacterium | reverse complement strand
TCCCGCACCGCTGCCCGAAAGGATCATCATGGCCAGCGGTTCGAGCATCCGACGGCTGGTCATGGTCAGATACGTAGCCAGGACGTTGGCGCGTTCACCGATGTAGCCGCACTTTTCCACGTCGCGGGCAATACGGTCGAGCAGATCCGGACGGCGGCTGAAGGCCCTCGCCGCTTTTTCGATTTCGGGATCGGTCACGATGGCGGGGGCATCATCCGGACGCGGCGCGTTCTGCTTCAGGTGGTTTTCACTGGCCTGGATAATGCGATTGAGATCCATCGTCATGGTGTCGGAGTCCATGCCGTAGAGCCGGGCGGCGTCAGCCGCAAAGCTCTTTCGGCTCCGGGCAAGATAAAGGTCCACGGTGTCGATGTGGAACCGCAGACGGTCCCGCGTCACGGCCTTGATGGTGGCTCGGACTTTGCCGGATTTGCCCTCGGTATTGATGACCTCATAGGCGCGGTCCTCGATGGCCAGGCGGAAGCCGCGGGCCAGCGGTGTAACGCTGACGGCGGCAAGAAGTCTGTTGTCCGCCGCAGCTTCAATGCCGCAGGCAGCGGCAAGGATATCGCCGAACTCTTCAACGCTGTGCGTGTGCAGGTAGTTGGCCGGGTCCTCGCCTTCGGGAAGCCGGGCCACCCGGATATCGATATCGATCCCGTCGATTTTGCGGCGGATCTTTTCGACCGCATTCCGTCCGGAGTCGTCGCCATCCATCACCAGGATAAGCCGCTCGATACGGCTCTCGCGGATCATGTCCACATGTTCGGGTGTGAAGCCCTGGGAACCGTAACACGGGATCACATGCCGCCAACCGGCCTGCCAGATTGCAGCGGCATCGATAATTGATTCTGTTAACAGAACAGTTTTTAAAGAAGCGCGTGCGCCCGCGCGATCTTCCTTCCCCGTCGAAGGCGAGGGCATCCGAAGCGCGTAATGATTCCACACGCCCCGATGCGGACCAGGCAGATAGAGGTGCCGGACAGGCTCCCGCCTTCGCTCAGAAGCTTCCGTCTTCGCAACGCTACGCCGCGACAAGTCGGCGCGGCACGCCCGCCCACTTTTGCCGGACGGCTTCGCCTTGCCCTTTTGCGCAGACGTCACATGCATCTTGCGGCCGTACATCTCGGTGACATTGCCCTGGGGATCGAAGATCGGGAAGATGACGCAATCGCGAAAGTGCTCCTGGCCGCGTTCATTCACGATGCCGACGGCCTTCAGGTCGTCGAGCGTGTCACCTTCTGAAGGAATGGCGTCAAAGATCGTGCCATTGGCGCAGCCGATTTTGAAGCTCTCGTAAAGCGCGGCATCGGTCAGACCGCGTTCGCGCAGGTAGTCGCGTCCTTCCGGGTCCTGTAGGAATGTCTTGTGATAAAACTCAGCGACCTTGTTCAGGAGTTTTTGCCGGGCAGGCGTGAGGGTCGACGGTTCATCCAATGCAAGATGACGCGCCGCCGGGGGCTTCCCGGGAGAGGCCAATCGCTCGGGAAGCTCAGCGGCGCGTCCGATAAAAGCATGGGATTTATCCGCAAGGGTCAGGATCGCGTCGCGCACACTGACGTGATCGAGTTCGACGATAAAATCGATATTGCTACCGCCCTTGTCACACCCGAAACAATGCCACAGATTTTTGCCCGGTGTAATGACCAGGCTGGCCTTGCCGTCATCATGCAGCGGACAGTTTACTTTCCAGGTTCCGTTTCCGTGCCGTCCGGGATCAAGTCCGCGTTCGCGGGCCAGATCGAGGATGGAAACAGTCTGCTTCAAAAGCTGAAGGTCGATCTCCTCTCTTCGTCCCGAGTCCATCGAAGAATGTTGCGCAATCATTGGGCCTCTCCTTTCGCACAAGGCTACTGCGGATTTCACTGGAACCGAAAGTCTTGTCCGGGTATGTTGCCCCTGACATGAGCTTCGGCTCATTTTAATACATTGGCCGGTCCGTGATTGTTTGGCGACGTTGCGGGCTGGCCTTTTTTATCTCAAAAAAATCCGTCAATAACAGAGTTTATGTTTTTGACATGCAGATTAATTAAAGGTATTGCCTTTAAGGATGCAAGCTATTTCCTTAAATTCTTTTGGAGCCGCGTATGATTACGGCATGCAAAGAGGCAGACCCAGCAAAAAGCCTCGAACGAAGTTCGGGCGACGGTTATACGATGCGCGGATGGCGAAAGGACTTTCACAGGCCCAAGTCGCCGAAGCAATGAGTGTTTCACAAGCCAGTTACGGCGCATGGGAACGCATTCCGGTAGCTCTCAGACCAGAACAGCTTGAAAAACTCGCTTATATGCTCAATGTGAACGTTTCCTATTTGTTCGGTGAAGAGTCTGCCAGGAAAAACAGCGGACCACGCGGCAAAGCTCGGCGGCTTTTTGAGCAACTAACCGACCTGCCACGCTCACAGCAAAACCACGCCCTTGCCGTCCTGGAAGCCTTCGTTGAAAAGAAAGCGATGAATTAACCCTCACCATCCCCCCCGTTGCGCCGTCCCCCCTTCTCACTGAATGATCATCTCTCTTCATTGACCGGGGCGAAGGGTGGCGGTTTTCTGAAACTGCCGCGCTTTGGGCCGGAAGCGCACGGCCAGGTGACGTGGGTGGTTCAAAAACCGTGTTCCCGTGCGCCATGCTGATCGTCTTTGTGCCCGAGACCCTGATTTTATGCGGGTTTTATCGTTCCCGCCTCTGAGGCGGGATTGACTTCTACATTTTCCAATCATTGGAAACTTTTCACTGACGGTTTCCAGACATTGGAAAACCACCTCTTCCGGCCGCCATGAGCGGGCGGGGTTGGAGGAGTGATGGATTCACCAGGAGACCGGTGGCTTGACCGGATCGCGGGGACTCCACCTTCAAAAAGACTTCGTTTTCGGAAGCCCCACCTTCTGTCCGGCTTTCAAAACGAAGTCTGTAATTTTCAGGTCGTCTTCGACACCTTTGAAGTGGAGCACAGCAAAGGACATGACACTCCCGCTTCTGAGCGGGATGGCGTGGCCTTTG
>JAHIVM010000487.1 GCA_018816665.1 Candidatus Zixiibacteriota bacterium | reverse complement strand
GATAAACAGGTGGTCAATCAAAGCGGTGAGGTCACCAACGTCCACCGATTCGTCCGGCGCACCGAGCGGCGCGATATCGGCCTCTTCTTTGCAGCAATACGGAGCGAAGCTGATAAACAGGTGATCGATCAGGTTTGTCAAGTCTCCCACGTCGACCGACTCATCAGTAATCGACTCGCAATTCGTGCCAATATCAAGCACTATATTACCGCGAACTCCCACACAGCAGCCGTCGCAAACATCCCCGATACCGTCACCGTCGCCATCCTCCTGCCCGGGATTGATATCCTCGGCACAATTGTCGCAGCTATCCGGCACCAGGTCACCGTCGCCGTCCTGCAAATCGTCATGCCCGGGACAGACATCACACAGATCGCCAATCCCGTCGGCGTCGCCGTCAACCTGATCCGGGTTCGACAGCGCAGGACAGTTGTCACAGCTATCCGGTACGGCATCACTGTCGGCATCGACGGCATCGTCGAATCCCTCGCACCGATCGCAGACATCGCCCACGCCATCAAGATCCGTATCGGTCTGATCGGGATTGTACGTGTCGGGGCAGTTGTCCCCTGCCGATACAACTCCGTCGCAGTCGCCGTCGTCAGCCAGCGGACAGGGCAGGTAGGTCGCCCACATTGACTGTCCGTAGGTGCCGGCCACCAGTTTGCGGGTCGGAATATGGAACTCGATATCAAAAACGGGGACAATTGGCAGCCCCGTTCCGAGCGCACTCCACGTCGTGCCAAGGTCTTCCGTCACGTAGACTCCGTAGTCGGTGGCTATATACAGGGTCAGGGAGTCCACCGGCTCCGGAATAACGTCGTTGACCGGGGCATCGGGCAGATCACCCGCTATGGCCGTCCAGTTCGACCCATAATTCTCCGAGCGGTAAATGTGGGGCATGGTCTCCCCCCAGTTGTTGCCGGAGAACGTCACATAGCAGATGTTCTCATGACGCGGATCGACCGCCACCCGCGTAACCCACCGATCCGGCAGACCGGTGTCGATCCGAGTCCAGCCACCGCCGCCGTTGGTTGTCACCCAAACATTGCCGTCGTCGGTACCCGCGTACAGCACATTCTGATTCGTGGGAGCCACGGCAATCGAACTGACGGTTCCAAACCCGGCCGCCGGGTACGGTCCGTTGGTGAGATCACCACTGATATCCAACCACCAGTCTCCCCACGAGTCGGTCTTCCAGATGCGATTCGAACCGTAGTACATGGTGTTGTGATCTGAGGGATCCATGACCACGGGCGATGACCAGTTGTGGCGGTCGGCGTTGTAGTCCACACCGTTCAATCCCCAGTCCCAGTTTTGCCCCCCGTCCCAGGAACGGAACGTCTGACCGTACTGATATTCGGCCCACATCATGTCTGAATTGGTGGGGTCAACCAGGCAATAAAACCCATCGCCGCCGAGAATGTGGAGCCAGTCATTGATTGCCCCCGTTTTTGTCCCCATGGTTCCGTTGTCCTGAGCGCCACCGTAGAGTCGCTCGGGCCGAAGATAGTCGATCGCGATTGCGTAAAACTGGGTGGATCCCTGGTTGTAACTCTGTGTCCAGGCACCTCCACCATTTGAGGAGTATACCACGCCGCCGTCACAACCGGCGTAAATCTCATCGGAGTTGTTTGGATTGATCCACATGGCGTGCTGATCGACGTGAACACCGCTGGACGCCCAGAGGAAGCTGTTCCCCCCGGTCGTACTCCGCCAAATATCAAGTCCCAGCGCAAATACCCGGTTGGGATCTCCGGGAGCGACCCGGACATTGCCAAAATACCAGCCACCGTTCCAGGACCCGTTGAGCGGCGCATTCACCAGGTCGTTGTCCGATGTCCGACTCCAGCTCGCCCCCCGGTCGTTACTCCGGAACAATCCCTGGAAGGAACCATCTGCCTTTGCCCACAAACTGTACATTGTTTTGGTTACCGGGTCCATGGTGAGACCAATACGACCGCACGTGTCGGTACGGTTTGGCAGATTGCCGATGAGGAGATTCCATGAATCACCGTGATCGGTGGAACGATACAGCGCCGTCGTGGCGCCTCCAAAGCGACGAGGCAGATTGATAATGCGAAGCTTCTCCCACATAGCTGCCACCACCACCCCGCTGTCACTGTCATATACGATATCTATACAGCCGGTAGTATCCGAGACATACAGCTTCTGTTCCCAGGTCGCTCCCCCGTCCGTGGAACGATACACTCCCCGATCCGGGTTGCCGGCCCCAAAAGTCCTGCCGGCGACGGCGACAAACACTGTCTCCGGTATCGACGGTGTCACCAGAATCCGGCCGATTCGGTAGCTGTTTTCCAGCCCCACGAAGGTCCACGTATTACCGCTGTCAGTTGACTTGTAGACACCGGTGCCGTCGTACGTAAAACCGCCCGGGTTTGATTCCCCTGTACCGACGTATATAATTGACGGATCCGTGGGATGGATTGCCAGCGCACCCAGCGATGAGGTCCCCACGGCACCGAATTTCTCGGTCCAGGTGGTGCCGTAGTCGGTCGACTTGAACAGCCCGCCGGACGCCGAGGCGGCGTACACGATCGACGGGTTATCCGGGAGAGCTGCGATGTCGGTGATGCGACCCGGTATGTTGGTCGGGCCGGCCGGCGTCCAGGCGACGGCAGAAAAACCATCGCGTTTCGACGCAGCCGCCAGTTGCGCCTTCGCGGCGTAAACGTTGGCCTCACGAGACATGGCCAGAGGCACCGTATCCTGAGGATAGGCCCGTTGGAAAAGGAACCAGTCATTGGGACGTTTACCCGGCGGCTTGGGAGGTTTCTCGCCGGCTTTCAGAGACTTCACAATCGGATACTCAAGGTGCGGCCCCCGGGGACGTTCTGCGGTCATCCAGAATACGGCAGCGCTCAGCGCCGCGACGGCACAAATCAACAAACCTCTCTTCATATCCCTGCTCTCGGTTAGATGTAACGGGCAATGCAGTATAGAAATAGGGACGTATGGACAATCTTCTTTGTTACAAAGATACTGCCGAACGCCTGTTTTTGCGAGAGAATTGTCCTGACCGGGATTGGACCGTCAGATCACCAAAACGAAAGGTGCAGCCGCCCCCGCGAGAACGACTGCACCGAGAACTCAGACTTGCTTCCGCAACTGAGAGGCTGTCTCACGCCGCCGGAAGACCTGGCGAATTGCATGTCCGTCGTGTCTCTAGTTACACGACGGCAACGCCGGGAAAGTGATAAACAGATGATCAATCACCGCCGTGAGATCACCAACATCAACTACGCCGTCCTGAGGCCCGGCCAGTGGCGCTACGTCGGCCGACTCCTCACAGCACAGGGCTGAAAACGTGCCGAACAGGTGATCGATCAGGGCCGTGAGATCACCCACATCCACCACACCGTCGCGTGCCTCGCAGTTGCCTTCCAGAACAATGTCACCCTTGCTGCCAACGCAGCACGACGGAGGCACGACAGTGCACGTCGGGTATGAGGACATGTCGCTCTCAATGAAGTCGTCGGGGTTGAATCCGCCTTCAGCCAGCCCGATCAGCCCGTCGGCCACATTCACGTCGAGATGGACAATCTTGATGGTGCCGTCGTAGTACAACTCCGCCTGGAAGGAATTCAGGTTCCCGCTCGAGAATTCCTGAACACTGTCCCACGTGACCACAAAGCGGTCGTCCAGCTGCACATAGCTCACCGTCCCGCCAACCGATGGATTGAGATCGTCCCACAATGCCGCCACCCGTGGCGGACCGCCAAAGTGTTCGGCCACCGTCTCCGAGTAGTCCGTATCGGGGCTGCCGAAGGTAAGGTACCCGTTGCCGCCAATGTACACGGTGCCGTAGGCTGTACCGTACAATGAAACCTGTTTGCCGTCGGTCAGGGCAACCGCCTCGGCATCGTCATCCGAGAGTGTTACCGACGTGCCACTGTACGGGTCGGTAAGATAGCCGGACACACTGTCGGTGCAGGCTTCATAAGAATCTGCCGAGCTGTCGGGCGAGAACGTAATGGCAAAGCCACCCAGATCGTTGTCACTGCCTGAAAACAGCTCCGTGAAGTAATCTGCCTGTTCGGCAGTGGTAAAGTCATAACACATGCCGCCGTTGTCATCGCGAGCCGAATTGCCTGCCGCATCGGAGGCTTCCACCGCCAGTGTGTACGCCGTGACGGGCGACAGGCCGCTCACCGTTATGATATGCAGCGTGGAGGCGGCGCTCTGTGCCGATGATGTCGGCACGCCGCAGCTTATTCCCACCTCGCCCCGGCCCACCGCCGGTTCGTTGGTGTTGAAGGATACCGTGACACGTGTGCCCTCTGCACTGACAATGGTCACGCCGCTGATGACGGGACTCAAACAGTCAGCCGTAGCCGTATCGCCTGCCACGGCAGGAGAACCGGTGCCGTCGTCGGCATCGGCGTACTCCGTGATAATTTTGGCACCGTCAACAACCTGCAACACACCGTCCCCGACACTCACGGCATCGCCGCTCGTAGCCAGGTAACCGGTGAACACTCCGTTAGCCGAAATCTCTTCGCTGAGTAGTACGGACTCGACATCACCGGATGTCGACGTAACATCAACACTGTATGTCCCCAGACCGGCCAGGTCGGTATCGCGAAGATCCACAAGCGCAGAATCATTGCAGGAGTACAAAGCACGGCCAAACGTGATTTCTCCCGATGAGTTGACCAGTTCGGGAATGTACGAGGCAAAGGTGACCGTTTTGCTGACTTCCTCGAATTCCAGTCCGCTGCCGGGATTCCCCGTGTTGGGAACCTGATTGGACTCGGTGCACCCGCCGCCATTCACGAAGTCAGGTGCGCCGCGCACGAGAATTCCCTCAATCACCCAGGTCCCGGTGTTCACCACCATTGAGCCGGAGTTGCCGCCGTACGTATCAAGGTTCGCCTGGAACCAAGGTGTG
>JAHIVM010000037.1 GCA_018816665.1 Candidatus Zixiibacteriota bacterium | reverse complement strand
TCCCGTCCCTTGTACTCCCTGCCGTTGTAGGTGGCGTCTTGAGCCAGAGAATCCGTGATATCACGGATCGCCTGATCCGCCATGCCGGGACCGTTCTGCGACAACGAGGTAAAGATCACTTTGACCTTGTTGCGCCAGCAGTGTTCCGTAATGGCATAGGTCATGGGGTGCAATTCCGCCAGGTTGTTCGGATCGTAATCGATCGCGATCAGAACGATATCGTTCTCGGGCAGACTGTCAATAAACTCGTAAATGTTCCTGGTCTCACGTTCGACCAGGATGGGAACTTCAAAAGGAACGGCATAGGTGATAACACACACCATAATCAGGAAAAGGAAAATCCAGCGCCGGTCCAATTGCATCAATTTGTCCATTACATTCATGACCGGTCTCCTTATCCTTTCCCCATGTAGCCGCGCTCAATGCCAAGGATGACTTTGAGAGCGGTCGCCACGATACCGAGACCAATGCCGATAACAATGGCCCGCTGCGCGGCGAGGTTCGGGACGTTCATCAGCCAGTTCGACGTTTTGGCCATATAGTCGCCCATGATCGGCTGCAGGTACGGGTTGAACCTGAGCATCACAATCAGCGCCGATATCAGCAGCAAGCTGGCCAGCAGGTTCCTGGCCCGAAACGCTCGATAGGCCGCCGAGGCGATAAAAAACGCCAGCAGCGAAAACATGGTCGAGAGAATCGGAATCAGGATGTGGTCGAAGAAGGCGCGGAACCAGTAGTTCTGCAGACCTTCCGCCGTGTAGAAATGGAAACTCCAGGCGCCATCGAAAATGGCAATCACTACCGACGCCGCCAGGAACAGCCCGGCCAGACCAAGATACAGGCCCTTCTGGGACTTGGCTACCATGGTCTGAATGATCATCAGAATCGTGAGAATGGCCGTCGTCACAAACACGGCGTACAACCCCCAGGATTCTCCGTTGGGTGCCGTAAACCCGAACAGGATCATCACAAAAAGACCAAACAGGGTTACGTAGGAGTACGCCCAGTTCTCTTTGCGCGCCCGGATCTTGTCCACCGACACTTTGTACAGCGACCAGATCCCCAGGGCCAGGGCAAAAATGCCGATAACCAGAATCCAGTCAAGCAGGAATTCATATACCCATTCGGACTTTTCATGCGGTACGAAGTACTGGAAGATCATGAAAAGACCGAACACAAAAACCAATGCAAGAGGTATTTGTCTCTTCATCGCCTTCCTCCTAGTTCGTCACTTTAAATAGATCGGTGAACACGTGTCCCCAACTGGCATAGCTGGCAAGCAATCCCGCCAGAGCGAACACCACGACCGCAGCTTTGGCATAGTCCTGCGCCTTCAGCGAACCCAACAGGATAGGTTCGCGACCCAGGTACGCCGATGCCGCGTAGAGTTCCTCACCGATCAGGGTGTAGTCACACGCCACGATAAAGAACGGGATCTGGGCGATTTCATCGGTACCGGCTATCTGAATGGACCCGGCCAGAGCACCGGTTTCCGCCAGCAGCAGGGATTCCGCAAAGAACTTGCCCATGTACACACAGGTCGCGGGGAGTTCGCGCAGCATGATGCCGTTAACGGCGGCAACATACGCAAACTGCGACTGCGTGACAAAAAATACCGTGTCGTCTTTGTAGTCGTCGGGACGGCCGGCATCGAGGTACGATGATTTCACGACCTCCTGGGCCACCGTCATCACAATCGGCTCGTAGGTCGGAACGATCAGAGCCGTTTGATACTCGGCTACGCGCTTGGCTACACGTCCGAGAATAGTAAACGACGCGATCGTAGCGACATCAGCCGCCGTTCCCAATCCCAGTACGTACAAAATCGGTCGGCCCATTTCTGTAGCCCGCCCGATAGCGTCATCAACCGCCTCGATCCCGGCCAGCGGCCGGACATACAGGTCGGCTCCGCGGCGGGCAATGCTCACGAAGATGATGGTCAGGGCGCCGAAAATGAGAACGGCGAGAAGTACCGGCACACGCCCCGTATTGAACCACTGACCGTAGCATTCCACCGGGCCGAACGGAGCCGTTTCGCCGTACACGGTTTCATCGGCCGTGAGGGCGTGGACCTTGTAGTGAAAGCCGCAGTAGTCCGGGATGAAACTCGAAGCCGTCGGCTCTTTGCCCCCGGCATCGGAATACGTGCTGACGCCCGCCGCGACCTTGCCCAGCAGTTGCCAGTTGCCGTTTTCGGGATAGCGTGCATGGGCCGCCGGCAATCCGTCAAGGGCCGCCAGGAACGCTTCCTTTACGGCAGCTCGCCGCGCCTTCATTTCCGTATCCAGATCGTCGCCGACCGCCACCGAAGTCGCGATCAGGGCGGCATAGCGCAGACGCAGGGAGTCCCTGCGCAGATTGGCCTCCGCCGATGAATCGGCCACATTGGGCAACTCGGCTTCAACCGCGGAGAGCAGGCCCCGCAGCGAATCGAGTGTCACCATCTCGGCCGGAGACCAGCGATGGATCTCGTAGCCGGTCACGGCGCCGGTTCCGCCGCCGTCGTCGACCGAAAGATCCCATGTCACGGTAACCGAGTGGCCGTGGTCGTTGTCGGTATCGAACGCGTTAACATTCGTTGCCGGCGCCGGAGCCATGGCCGTCATCACCGTGTCTTCCACCATGTCCTCGGTTTGCGCATACGCTGTTCCGCAGATCAGCAACGCCGCAACCAGGACACATCTCAGAACATACCTCATATATTCCCCTTAGTGCCAAGGGACGATGTTTAACCTATAATGCCTAACCAATCGGTGAACAGAAATGTCAGACGCCCCACGAGCAGGGAAATGCGGCCCATGACCGTGTACCCGAACGAGGCGCCAAACGTAATCATCAATATCCAGATACCAACCCGGGACGCCTTCCCGAATACGCCGGTGTGCTCCTTCGAAAAGAAGAAGTACACGATGCCGCAGAAAACTCCGATGAAAATCACGAGGTTCGTCAACATCATTACCAGCGGGCCGCCCGCAGTCAACGAAATATTGCTGAAGAAGTGTCCGAAGCCCTGCCAGTCCACGACCAGCGGGACAAAGGTTGATGATATCTGTTTTACGAAGTCGGAGCGCAGGTAGCGCACGAAGTTCAGGCCCGCGGTCGTGCCCACAATGAAGGCCAGGGGCCAGCGCGACAGCCAGCCGCCCTTCGGCGAGAGCCGCATGAGCAGCAGTATCCCGAGGATAATGGGAATGGCAAAGAAAAAATTGAGCGGGCCCGGTTGGTACGGCACCAGGAAAAAATTGGACAGGCCTTCAGAAATGCGAGGAAACAGATTGCCCACCACGGTCGACCAGAACCCGAGACACATCCAGTAAGCAGCGGAGACGCCCACAAACAGATGTTCGGCAAATTTGTAATACGGGTTGTCCTGGTACAAAAAGGACATGATTGCCAGCGTGAGGAATGCCGCCAGCGTCACCAGGAAGGCATCGAGGACACTGTTGTCCACACCGTCGCCGCCGGACGCTTTGGCGAACCAGCTGACGGCAAAGAGAATACACACGGCGGCAAGCACAAACCACTTCAGATTCTTCATGAGCGCGCTCCCCTGCGTCGATTCATGAAGAACAGCACGTTACCAATGATGATGAACGCGATGATTACTATATGTGCGATAGTCTGCGGTCCCATCATAATGATGGCCGGAGTGTCCATGTCGGCATGATTGGGATGGCGCTCACGAAAATGCGATTCATACTCTGCGGCGCCCTTGATGCCGCCCAGCAGGCCCATCAACTGACGCGGGTAATACGGGTAGAGCTGCGGGGCTACAACAGCCGCCACACCGCCCGCTGACGGTACTCCGGTAGGATCACCAACAAACAGAATCCATTCCTTAATGCCCGGGCGTCCGCCTCCGAAGGAAACGATCAAATCCATATCTTTGCAGGAGTTGACCCCCTGAAGAATCTCAATGTCGCCGTACGGAGTTGTGTTGACATCGGTCGGGAACATCTTTTCGAAATCCGTCACAATGACGTTCAGGACGCCTTCGTTACCGGCCTTGTAGCCCATGTTGACGTAATCCACGCCGTCTATTTTGTGCGCAAAATCGCGCCGCAGGACCTGGTCCAGCGTTATCTCGAGCTGCCCCTGACCGGTGGCCCACAGGCACATAAACACGATCTTGATATTCTTTTCGAGACAGTGACGGGTCACGACATTAGCCATCGGCTGAACCTCGGGAGCCATCGCGGGGTCGAAATCAAATGACAGGAGGACCGTAGAACCCTCGGGCAACGCCTCGATCTTGTCGTACAGTGCCTCGACGATCGGCGTGGCGGTAAACTTAAACGTGATTGTGGCCAGCAACGGAGCGGCCACAGAAACCATGATAAACAGGAAGATGACCCGGCGGTCGATCTCTTTACCCCGGAATGAACGCACCAGCAGCCATACCAGACCACCGGCAATCACTAAAAGGGTGATAATGACGCCAACGTTGTTATGCACCATCTTCCCCCAGGTAAGAGCGTTCAATACCCAGGATCAGCCGCAACGACATGGATACCACCCCCAGGCCGATACCAATCATAATAGCGCGTTGCCCGGCCATATTGGGTGAACTCATGATCCACACGGCCAGGTTGGGGATTTCGAGGATGGACATGCTCTCGGGCATCCAGATGGTCAGCCAGGCACCAAACGGTGTGGAACCCAGCAGAATGATGAAGGCCGCCACGAGCAGAATGGTCGCCTCGCGGTTTTTGGCCCGGAAGGCACGATAGGAGGCCGAAGCCACAAAAAAGGCAAGCAACGCGTACATGGTCGAACCGAGCGGCACAAACACGTTGCGATAAATCATATTGAAAAGCGATCCCTCGGCGGTGACCGATGCGGCGATATCGCCGGGGTTGCCGATCTTGAACAATCCAGCCGCCAGCATGACACCGAATCCCACCAGCGTCACGATAGAGAACGGCCAATCCCGTTTCTTCTTGGCCAATTTGAGGACATGCACCCGGACCAGATTGCCGCCGCCCAGGAAAAACGCAAACACGGCAATGATATCGAAAAACAGGGTGAAGGACTCACCCAGTGATTCCAGCGGCGGAATGAACACCGAGATAATCAGCACTGTCCCGACCAGAATCGTAATAATGAGTGGTACTTCTCTTCTCATCTCGTTTTCTTACCGCGTTTTGAACAACCACTTGAGGCCGTCGAACCATGACTCAATCATCTCCGAACCCGTGAGCTGAGCCAGGGTGGCCAGGGCCACACCGCTAACAATAGCCACCATCGCAATAGCCTTGCCTACATCCTGTCCCTTCAAGGATCCCATGGCCTTCGGCTCGCCGGAGAGATAGGCCGACGCTGCGAACAACTCTTCACCAATGAGCGTGAAATCACAGGCGGCAATGAAGAAGGGCAACTGCGCCGGACGGGCCGTGCCGGCAATTTGAATGGCGCCGACCGAGTT
>JAHIVM010000486.1 GCA_018816665.1 Candidatus Zixiibacteriota bacterium | reverse complement strand
GCCACGCTGCACAGTTTTTCGAAGCTTATTCGGACCACCCTGGGTTCGAACAATATAGATTTTCGGACGGATTACCGCATGCTTCCGCGAACGCCGCAGAGCCCGCATGAGGTTCTGACGAGTCGGCCGTTCACTATCGCCGATATTGACGATTCCGATGTCATCGTTACCTTTGGTACGGATCTGCTCAAAGAGCATCGCAATGAATACCTGCGCGTACGCCGGGCCTTCAATTTCAACAACTCGAAGATATACGTGTTGAATCCCTATCAGGTGAAGGCGGCCGATGTTGCCGTGCGGGAGTTGACATACACGGCTGGTTGCGATGAGACCCTGATCAATGCCATCTGCCTTGCGGCGATGGAAGACGGTCTGGCCGACGGCGGCGATCTGAAGAGCAAAATCAGCCCGTCTACTGCGGCGGAGGCCGCTCAGCAATGCGGCGTCGCACTGGATCATGTCAGGGAAGTGGCGCAGGCGATAGCCGGGGGCAGGAAGATTACATTCATTATTGGCGAGATCGTCAATCGCTCCCAGGAGCGGGAATTGATCTCGGCGGCTTTGTGCAATCTCAATCGCCTTTTCGGCATTGAGAAGAGGGGCCAGATTGCCATTCTGGGCCGCTATGCCAACAGTGCCGGTGCGGCCAAACTGGGTCTGTTGCCCGATCCGGCTCCGGCGGTCAAAAGCAAATTGACCGAACTCTGGGGGAAATGGCCCGAGGCCGAGCCGCTGACCGCCGACAAGATGCTCGTGAATATGAAGAAGGAAGAGGTCAACGGGGGAATCATTCTCGGGGATAACCCGGTGATGCTGTACCCCGACCGCGAGTTTATTCGGGTGAGTCTGGAGAAACTCGACTTCCTGGTTGTGGCGGACATGTTTGAGACCGAAACGACGGCGCTGGCCGATGTGGTCCTGCCGTTGTCCACGTGGGCCGAGTACGACGGCTATTATGTCAATCTCGAAGGGCGGACGCAGCGGGCCAACAAGGCGCTGCCACCCATGTTTGAATCTCGCCCCGGCTACGCCATCGTGGATGCCATCGCTGAACAAATGGGTGCGCCGCTGTTTGCGACCGATCAGGCGCGGCACGATGAAATCAAGCAACTCCTGGCTATCGATTCCGCCCTGCCCTGGCCCGAGGGTTACCTTGAGGTCAAACCGGCGCCCGATGCGGGCGGGGATGAGTATCCGATGGCGTTGTTCATCGGCGATGATCCTCATCACAGCGGCTATGTCACCGAAAAAGCCAACTCTTTGATGAACTTCGTCGGCGAGGCCTACATTGAAATGTCGCCGTCGCTGGCCCGCTCCCACGAACTCAGTACCGGCGACTCAGTTAGGGTCGAAAGCGAAGTGGGCAAGATTATCGTTCCGGTCAAAGTCTCCGATACGATTCGCAACGATGTAGTCTTCATACCGCGCAACTTTGCGTCGACCGCAGTAACTTCGCTGCTTATGCGCAAACGTCGGGTGGACCGGGTGAAAATCAGCAAGGTGGAGAGATGATCGAATGCTGGAAGTAATCATCATTTCATCGATCAAAGTGCTCACGGTTGTAATCGTTGTGCTGACCTGCTGTGCGTACTCCACGTTGCTGGAACGTAAGCTTGTTGCCTATATGCAGCACCGCCTGGGTCCGATCTATGCCGGCCCCTGGGGACTGCTTCAGCCGATCGCCGATGCGATCAAATTGATGTTCAAGGAAGACCTCGTCCCTGACAGGGTTGAGCGAACGCTGTACACGCTGGCGCCGATTCTGTCGTTTGTTCCGTCGCTTCTCGTATTCGCCGTCGTGCCGTTTTCGAGCGATTTCACTCTGTTTGGCTACGACGTTACCGGCGTCATCTCTGATCTCAATATCGGAGTGCTGTGGGTCTTTATGATAACCGGCTTCGGTGTGTACGGTGTAGTGCTGGCGGGCTGGTCTTCCGGTTCTAAGTGGTCGTTGCTGGGCGGCATCAGATCGTCGGCCCAGATGATTTCCTACGAACTGAGCTACGGATTGTCTATTGTCGGCGTGATTCTGCTCGCCAATACGCTGTCGATGACCGAGATTGTGGGACAGCAGGACAGCATTTTCAGCTGGTACATTTTCCGCCAGCCGCTTGGCTTCATTCTCTTTTTCACCTGCGCTGTGGCCGAGACCAACCGGGCGCCGTTTGACATGGCGGAAGCGGAGTCGGAACTGGTGGGGGGGTATCACACAGAATATTCCTCGATGCGTTTTGCATCGTTTTTTGTCGGAGAGTACGCCAACATGCTGGCTGCGTCGGCAGTCGCCGCCACGTTGTTTCTGGGCGGCTGGCAGGGGCCCTTACTGCCGCCGATCGTCTGGATGATGCTGAAGGTGTTCTTCGGCATGTTCATCTTCATCTGGTTACGGGGAACGCTGCCGCGCTTCCGCTACGACCAACTGATGAATTTCGGCTGGAAAGTACTGTTCCCTCTCGCGTTACTGAACACGATGGTAACCGGGTTGATTGTAATGCTGACCAACGGAACCAACTGACTTAGGGTAACGGGCGAATGAAGGGTTTGTTAGCATCGGTATGGAACGTGATCAGGATGCCCCTGGGGTTCCTGGTTACGCTGAAGCATATGTTCAAGAAGCCGGTGACGCTTGATTACCCGCGCAAGCGGGAACCCATGGCGCCCCGGTTCAAGGGTCTGCACTATCTTGAACGGTACGACGACGGTACGGAGCGTTGTGTCTGCTGCGGTCTGTGTGCCGCGGCCTGTCCCGCGGATGCCATCTATATGGAACCCGCCGAGAACGAAAAGGGCGAACGCTACTCCGAGGTGTACGAGATCAATCTTCTGCGGTGCATATTTTGCGGTTTTTGTGAAGAGGCCTGCCCCGAGGAAGCTATTTTCCTGGGTCAGGAGTACGAATTCGCCGGTGACACCCGCGAGTCGTTCATCCTGACGAAAGACAAAATGCTTGTCCAGCATCCGCGCAAGGACAGCCCGTTCAAGAAAATTCTGCGGCGTGTCCGCAAAGCCTATGGAATCGCTGAGAGTCAGTAATGAATCTTGATACCGTCATTTTCTTTGCTGCCGCCGTCGTGGCTGTATTCGGCGCGACCATGATGATCGCGCAGAAAAACCCTATTGCCTCGGCGCTGTACCTGATTCTGTCACTGGTAGCGCAGGCGATTCTGTATGTCCAGCTCGGCGGGCTGTTCCTCGGCTCGATTCTTATCGTTGTGTATGCCGGGGCGATCATGGTGTTGTTCCTGTTCGTCATCATGTTGCTCAACCTCCGGTCTTCCGATGATCTCGGTCCGCCGCCGCCGGCCCTGGGACGGTTCACCAAGTACGCCTTCGGTATTCTGCTGTCGGTGGAATTGATCGTGATTGTCAAAGCCGCCCGGATGCCGTCGAAGGCAACCGGCGTGCTGGGATTCCCGGTCGAGGATTTCGGATCCGTCAAGGCGGTGTCGACCCAGATGTTCACGACCTATGTGTACCCGCTGGAACTGACAGGCATTCTCATGCTGATCGCGGTGGTTGGTGCGGTCGTGATTGCCAAGAAAGAGAACAACGCCCAGGTGTCGGACGATTCAGGTTCCGACCGCCCCGCAAAAAAGCAGGTGAGTTGATATGGTACCGGTTTCTGCATACCTGATTCTGGCGGTGGTGCTGTTTGGCATAGGAGCCATCGGCGTTCTGACATCGCGCAATATGATCGTCCTGTTTATGTGTATCGAGTTGATGCTCAATGCGGCCAACCTGGCCATGGTGGCCTTCTCTCGGGCGCTGAATGTGGTTGACGGTCACGTGATTGTGTTCCTGGTCCTTACCGTGGCGGCCGCGGAGGCCGCAGTAGGACTGGCCATGATTATTACGATATTCCGAAACCGCGAGACAATCAATATAGATCGCTACAGTATTCTGAAATGGTAGGTAGGAAGTAAATGTCGGAGTACCTGTTTCTTATCCCCTTGTTGCCCCTGATAGGGTTTCTTATCAACGGGCTCCTGCTGGGGCGGTTGCCCAGGCCGGTGATCACCATCATCGCCTGCGGTTCAGTGGCCCTGTCGCTGATCCTCTCCGTCATGCTGTTTGTTGAACTCAAAAGCCTGCCGGTGGATTCCCGGGTGATCGAGCAAACGCTGTTGCCGTGGATCTCCTCCGGTGATTTTAGTGTCAATATCGGCTTCCTGCTTGATCCTCTGTCGGCGGTCATGATTCTGGTGGTAACCGGAGTTGGTTTCCTGATTCATGTGTACTCGGTCGGATATATGGCCCATGACCCCGGCTACGGTCGCTTTTTCGCATACCTGAACCTGTTTACCTTTGCCATGCTGACGCTGGTTCTGGCCGACAACTACCTGCTTATGTTTGTGGGCTGGGAGGGGGTAGGCCTGTGCTCGTATCTGCTCATCGGTTTCTGGTACCACAAGAAGTCGGCGTCCGACGCCGGCAAAAAAGCGTTCATTGTGAACCGTATCGGTGACTTCGGTTTCCTGATCGGCTTGTTTATCATATTCTGGAATGTTGGGTCGTTGGAATTTGATGTCGTCATGAAACAGGCGCCACTGGTTTTTGCGGCCGGAGGGGCGTTGATCACGACCGCCTGTCTGATGTTGTTCCTGGGTGCCACCGGTAAGTCGGCCCAGATCCCCCTGTACGTGTGGTTGCCCGATGCTATGGAAGGCCCCACGCCGGTGTCGGCGCTGATCCATGCGGCCACGATGGTAACCGCCGGGGTGTATATGATCGCCCGGTCCAGCAGCCTGTTTGTGCTGGCGCCCGACGCTCTTATGGTGATAGCAATCATCGGCGCCTGTACGGCCCTGTTTGCAGCAACTATCGGTCTGGCGCAAAACGATATCAAGCGGGTGCTGGCGTACTCAACAGTCAGCCAGCTCGGCTATATGTTCCTGGCCTGTGGGGTGGCGGCGTTTTCGGCCGGCATTTTCCATCTTATGACGCATGCGTTTTTCAAAGCTTTGCTGTTCCTCGGCGCGGGATCGGTAATCCATGCGATGTCCGACGAACAGGACATGCGCAACATGGGTGGCCTGAAAAAACACCTGCCGATCACGTTCATGACCATGTTTGTCGCTACTCTGGCTATTTCAGGAATCCCCGGTTTCTCGGGGTTCTTCTCCAAGGATGAAATCCTCTGGAAAGCGTTTTCGTCCGATCACGGCCATGTGATCTTCTGGGTCATTGGTGTGGCAACCGCCGGACTGACGGCTTTTTATATGTTCCGTTTGATATACCTGACGTTTTACGGCAATGAGCGGATGAGTGACGAGGCCAAACACCACCTGCATGAGTCACCGAAATCGATGACTGTGCCGCTGATGGTGCTGGCCGTGTTGTCTTTGGTCGGCGGTTTGGTCGGCATGCCGCATATTTTTGGCGTCACGAATTACTTCGAAGAGTGGCTGGGTCCGGTAATGGCAGGCGCTCACGAACCGGTGTCGCACGCCCTTGCCTCGGGTGGCGGAGACGCCTCAATGGAGTGGCTGCTGATGGGATTGTCGGTCGCGCTGGTGGCGGTCTGCATTTTCCTGGCGTACTACTTCTACCGCAAGAATCTCAAGGCCACCACCTCGCTGGCTGAGAAACTCTCCGGCCTGCGTACACTGCTGGTAAACAAGTATTATGTAGATGAAGTGTACGGTGCCCTGGTGGTTCGTCCCACGGTGTATTTCTCGGTCTTCCTGTGGAAGATCATCGATGTGATCGTTATTGACGGGTGTATTAACGGCATGGCCCGGCTCGGGGGAGATATCTCCGATACGCTGCGCCACAGTCAGTCCGGTCGACTCCGCAATTACGCTACCATTTTCGCCGCCGGTGTGGTGGTGCTGGTCGCATACTTTGTGTTTGGATAGGCAATGGAAAGTCTGATACTCTCATTACTGATCTTTTTCCCGCTGCTGGGCGCGATACTGGTAGCCCTGGTGCCGTCGAATCAGCACTCCACCATTAAGGGCGTGAGCCTCATTGTTTCGATCATAACAATGATCCTCTCGTTCGCCGTGTATTCCTGGTTTGATGAAGTTGCAACGGGTATGCAGTTTGAGGTCAACTACTCCTGGGTGACATCGCTGGGTATCAACTACCATCTGGGGATCGACGGTATCTCGCTGCTTTTGCTGGTCCTGACCACGATCCTGACAGTCCTCTGCATTATCTCATCCTGGAATTCGGTCACGAAGGGCGTCAAAGGGTACTTTGTCTCCATGCTCCTGCTGTCGACCGGTATGCTGGGTGTGTTTTGTGCCCTGGACCTGTTTTTGTTTTACGTGTTCTGGGAAGTGATGCTGGTTCCGATGTATTTCCTGATCGGCGTCTGGGGTGGCCCGCGCCGCGTGTACGCGGCTATCAAATTCGTGTTGTTTACGATGTTTGGTTCGCTGCTGATGCTGGTAGCGCTGTTGTACATCTACTTCCAATACCAGGCATTCTCGGGCGAGTACACCTTTGACCTGCTGAAGATCATGGGAATGCCTATTGCCAACCAGGCGCAGCTCTGGCTGTTTGGCGCCTTTGCCCTGGCCTTTGCGATCAAGGTACCGCTCTGGCCGTTGCATACCTGGTTGCCCGATGCGCACGTGCAGGCCCCGACCGCGGGCTCCGTGATCCTGGCCGGCGTGCTGCTCAAGATGGGTACGTACGGTTTTATCCGTATCTGTCTGCCGTTGTTCCCGGATGCTACCATTACTTATATGCCCTGGATATGTGTGCTGGCGATTATCGCCATTATCTACGGCGCCCTGGTATCGATGGTTCAGAAAGATATCAAGTCACTGGTGGCGTTTTCCTCGGTATCCCATATGGGTTTTGTGATGCTGGGCCTGTTCGCGTTGAACATGCAGGGTATGCAGGGAGCAGTGCTGCAGATGATCAATCACGGCGTGTCCACGGGCGCGCTGTTCCTTATTGTTGGCATGATTTACGAGCGACGGCATACGCGGATGATTGCCGACTTCGGCGGCATTGCCAAAGTCATGCCGGTGTTTTCCGCGTTTTTCATGATTGTGACGTTGTCGTCGATAGGCCTGCCGTTCACCAACGGGTTTGTGGGTGAGTTCCTGATCCTGCTGGGTGCGTTTAAGGCCAATTACATATACGGTGTGGTGGCGGCATCGGGCGTCATCCTGGCCGCCTGTTACATGCTGTGGATGTACCAGCGGGTCATTTTCGGCAGGGTGACTCACGAGGAGAACAAAAAACTCACCGACCTCACCGGCCGCGAGAAACTGGTTCTGATTCCGCTGGTGATTCTGATCTTCTGGATCGGCATCTATCCCAAACCGTTCCTGCGACGGATCGAACCGGCCGTAAAAGTGGTTCTCTCCCAGGTCAGCCGGGCCAGTACCGTGCAGTTGAACGAGAAGTTTGAACTTGAGCCTGTCCCGGTATACGGCGAAACAGGCGAGGTTTTGGAAAAAACTCTCACCGATAACACAGGGGCGAATCGATGAGTGACGTGACTATTTACACCAAGGTTGGTTGCCCGTACTGCGCGGCCGCCAAAAAGCACTACACCGACCAGGGTATTACGTTTGACGAGATAGATGTTCACAATACTCCGGGCGCGAAGGAGAAGGTGAGCGAACTCTCCGATGGGAAAAACATCGTTCCCATTATTGTCGACAACGGCAAGGTGGCCGTTGGCTTCGGCGGAGGTTGAGGCATTTAACTGGAGCGACGGTCGTCGCTGGAATTTGGTATGATAGATTACGTTTCGGCTTTGTCGATTGATTTCGGGCTGATTGTCCCGGAGATCACGGTGCTGGTGACCTCATTTGTGGTCATGATGCTGGCCTGTTCGAAAAAGGTCTCATCCTGGTCCTCGACCGTCACCCTGGTGGGATATGTCCTGGCCCTGTGGTTCACCACGCGCCAGTGGGGACATCAGGGTTCCGGTTTCGCGGACATGGTCACCTGTGACAACTTCGGTATCGTGTTCAAAGCCATTTTTATTGTCGCCTCGATTATCGTCGTGTTCCTGGGGCATCGCTACCTCCGGGTCAAGGGTCTGCATCGGGGGGAATACTACGCCCTGATGCTGGTGTCGACTCTCGGCATGATGGTCATGGCCAACAGCTCCGACCTGATTGTACTGTTTCTGGGTCTCGAAATCATGTCCGTTCCGTTGTACGTGATGGCGGGTATGTATCGACGGTCCCTGGAGTCCAACGAGGCAGGTATCAAGTATTTCTTTATGGGGGCGTTTTCGACCGCCTTCCTGCTCCTGGGAATCGCCTTCATCTTCGGCGCTTCGGGAACGACTAACCTGCGCAGCATCGTCACCGACTTCAGTTATATCGCCAACAGTTTCCCGGTGTATCTGTACGCCGGAGTTGCGTTGATCCTGATCGGTTTCGGCTTCAAGGTCGGCACCGTGCCGTTCCATACCTGGGTCCCGGATGTCTACCAGGGCGCACCGACGCCGGTGACGGCCTTTTTCTCCGTGGCTCCGAAAGCTGCCGGTTTTGCCGCCCTCCTGAGAGTATTCGTATATGGATTCAGCGAGGTTACTATCCTCTCTGATGTCTTCTGGGTGCTGGCGGTACTCACCATGACCGTCGGTAACCTGCTTGCCCTGCGCCAGGACAATGTCAAACGGATGCTCGCGTACTCATCGATTTCGCACGCCGGTTATATCCTGGTGGCGCTGGTTGTGGGCGGGGCCGATGCCGTCGCCGCCGCGATATTTTACCTGGTGGCGTATACCATGTTCAACCTGGGCGGCTTTGGTGTCGTCACGTTGCTTGAGACCCGCTCCGGATGCAAATCAGAGTTCAACGAACTGCGGGGTCTGTCCAAAACGAACCCGTATCTCACCGCGACCCTGGCATTGTTCATGTTTGCGCTGTCCGGTTTTCCGCCGACTGTCGGTTTCATCGGCAAGTTCTACATCTTTTCGGCGGCCATGCAAAGCGGGTTTGTCTGGTTGACGGTGATTGGCGTCATGAACTCGTTTGTGTCGGTATACTATTATCTGCGAGTGATCAAAACGTCGTTCTTCGATGAGGCCGAGGGCACCCCGGTACCGGCCGTGCTCAGTCCGACCATCATCATAGCCCTGGTTATCACCGCTGTCGGCACTCTGGGATTGGGGTTGTTCCCACAGCAATTGCTGCAGCTTTCGCAGGCCGCCATCTTTGGCATGCCCTGATACCGTTCCTGAGACTGAGTGAATACAATAAGGCCCCGGACGGGGCCTTTTGCTTGTGGTGCCGGTCAGGCGTCAGCGTCTGGGCGTGAGGATATTGAGCCGGTCCTTGTGGTTCTGGCCGGGGACCTTGATCGGGTACTTCCCTGAGAAGCAACCATGACAGAAAGTCGTCTCCGGCAGCGACGGCATCGCCAGCATGCCCTTCAGCGACAGGTACCGCAACGAGTCAACACCCAGGTGCTTCTCCAACTCCTCTACCGAGTAGTTGGTGGCCGCCAGTTCGCCTTTGGTAGGCATGTCGATGCCGAAAAAACAGGGCGAAATAACCGGGGGAGACGACACCCGGAAATGCACTTCTTTGGCGCCCGCCTGACGGATCAGTTTGACCAGTTTTTTCGAGGTGGTGCCACGGACAATTGAGTCATCCACCAGTACGACGCGGCGACCCTGCAGCACGCCCTTGACCGGGTTAAATTTCACTTTGACATCCAGATCACGGATATTCTGCTGGGGATCAATGAAGGTCCGGCCGACGTAGTGATTTCGAATCAGCCCGATCTCAAACCGGATGCCCGACTCCTCTGCAAAACCCAGCGCGGCGGTATTGGCCGAGTCCGGGATACTGATCACGATATCGGCGTACACGGGATGTTCCCGGGCGAGAAGACGTCCCAGGCGACGGCGGACCTTGTCGACATTCTCGCCGAAAATGCGCGAGTCCGGTCGCGAGAAGTAAATGTACTCGAAGATACAAAAAGCGTGTTTGGCTTTACCTGTCATCTTGGTGGAATGAAGACCGTCGGCATCTATCTTGAGAATCTCGCCCGGCTCAACATCGCGGATGTATTTGGCGCCGATGATGTCAAAAGCGCAGGTCTCCGAGGCGACCACCCAGGCGCGGCCCAGTCTTCCCAGAGCCAGCGGACGGAACCCCTGCGGGTCGCGGGCGGCAATGATTGAATCCTCGGTCAGGAACAACAGCGAGTAGGCGCCCCGGATTTTAGACAGGGCGTCTTTTATGCGGTCCAGTCTGGTCTTGTGTTTTGATACCGCTACCAGGTGGAGAATGATCTCTGTATCCGAGGTCGTCTGGAATATCGATCCCTTGGAATCCAGATTCGTTTTCAGCTCAAGCGAGTTGGTCAGGTTGCCGTTATGCACTACCGCCAGCGAGTGATGCCGGTTGGTGATAATGAAGGGCTGGATGTTCAGCAGGGAGGAGGCTCCGGTGGTGCTGTAACGGGTGTGGCCGACCGCGATTTTGCCGGGCAGACTCTCCAGGCTCTCTTTTTTGGCGAAAACCTCGGAGACCTGGCCCATGGCCTTGTGGAGGTG
>JAHIVM010000485.1 GCA_018816665.1 Candidatus Zixiibacteriota bacterium | reverse complement strand
CGACCGACTGATCGGCATCATTGCACGTTCCCACGGCCTGCACATTGCCCACCGTATTGATACAACAACCGGTGTTGACAGATCCGTCTATGCTTGCCGGCTGATACTCTCCGGCATAGCTCTCGAAGCGAGGATAGAAACTGGCGTATGACGTAAGAACAACCGGATTGGATCCGCCGGGTGCTGAGGTCGGAAGGGTGAACCAGAGACTGATGATCGGGGCGTTATCCGGTGCGATATACGGCGTGGCGCCGGCGGGACAGGCATCCAGGTAGACGGTTGCCCGTTTGCCGAAAATATCGTAATTGAGTACGCGCTGATCGGGGACTTCGGCCGTTCGCAATCCGGCCGTAGAGAACGAATCGTATTGCATATCCAGAGGCCCTGACCAGCCGAACGGGAGAGTGATCTCCTTGAGTGGCAGATAGTTGCGCGCAACTATATCCACCCGCACTTGCTGCCCGGCCTCACCGTCAACTGTCGCAACCGTCATAGTATCGGCATACGCGGAGACTTTCCCGGGGCAGGTTTTGACGAGCGGACCGTTAGCTGTGTATACGGTAGCCGTGACTGTGTGCAGGCCGGCGCTCGTGTATTCGTGGGATGGGCTTAGCCCCTTATCAAAACTGCCGTCACCATAATCCCAGATACAGGAATCCACCGTTTCGCCGGGCGCATCGGCCGTAAATGAGACGGAAATCGGGATTTCACCCAGCGTATCCTCCGGGGTGATCATGACCGGTCGATAGTTGACATAGGAGGCTCCGTAGCCGATGTACGAGCAGTTGTAGGGAATCCGGCAGTAGCCGCTTTCACCCCACCAGGTGCCCCAGGAATTGCGCATGAACCAGACGCCGTTTTCGCCCTGAGTATCATCCCAACCGACCAGAACGACCATGTGGTTGATATCTCCGGCTTCGCAGCCGTTAAAAATGCCGCCGTGGTATGCCTGCATGGCGTCGTTAGCGGACACACACACCGACACGGGGCCGTATTCCATGATCGCCTGTTTAATCTCCGGCACATTGCCCGGTGTATGCTGATTGCCAATGTAAGCCCACGAGTGGATGGTGTAGGCGTGGGGGTAGGGACAATTGCACGGGCTGTCATAGGCGGTGTACGGAAAATCGGATTCCAAAACGGCGCCGAAATCGCCGCAGGGATCGGGATAGGATTCATGGTACATGTGGGCGGCCCAGCCGCCGCCGCAATCCCAGCCGGAGGTGTTACAGCTTACAATCCACTGCTCAGAGAGATTGACAACCGTATTGTCTTTAATAGCGATATTGCACTCCAGTGCTCCTACCGTGGAAAAGGCCCAGCAACTGCCGCAGCCACCCTGGTTGCGCGCCGCCGGCAACGTGGCCTCGTTGCGCCAGTCAAAGATTGCCGGGAGGCTTTTAGAGGGAGTACACGGATCGAATTCGGCCATTTTGTACCAATCGTCCGGGACGACCGTACCGCAGAGTTGTTCCAGGCTGTATTGGCAGGCAGGGTTGTCCTCGACCGTGAAGGTCCAGCCCTCGTCGATGGCGCGTTGTTGCAACTCGGCGATGTCCTTGTCGTTTAACTGCGCCCAGACCGGGCCTGTCTGACTCATGAAAATGGCGAAAACCAGGACCATGAACGTTGCAAAACGAGAAACGAAACTGCCTGCAGATTCATCGTGCGACACGAGCAACTCCTTATTCTTCGTTCAGAGGCGGAACCGATCTTGTTCCCGGCTTCGCGAGGAACGGGTTCCTTTCGCGGTAGTCGGCAGAAGTTAGTTGCGGTACCCGATAGAGGGACGGAACGAGACGGTCTCGCCCGCATGAGGTGTCCCTCTAACATAGACCAAGATACCTGCTATGTCCTCTTCTGTCAAGCAAAGGCTGCACCTGACCCCCGCAAATATCGGCCGGGAGAATCTCCTCGGCTACCCGCTTGAGGGCGACCGGGGAGAGGTAAGGTTATGCTGAACAGGCAGTTCTAGTAGCAGTCAGGCAACTCGGGGAACGTGATGAACAGATGGTCGATAAGTGCCGTGAGGTCACCCACATCGACCGATCCGTCCGGCGGCTGTCCCGCGATGGCCGGTGCAATATCTGCCTCGTGATTGCAGCAGAGCGGGCCGAAATTG
>JAHIVM010000484.1 GCA_018816665.1 Candidatus Zixiibacteriota bacterium | reverse complement strand
TCACCGGCGTTTCGGTCTTGCCAATATCAAATCCCAGCCCCCGCAATTCCTTCTGCATCCGACGGGCATTGCGCCAGAGGTTTGCTCGACGTTCCGGCTCGTTCTCGATAATGTCCAGGGCGGCCAGCACGGCCGCGGCCGAGGTCGGTGTGATTGAAGCCGAAAAGATGAGGGCACGGGCAAAATGCTTGACGAAGTCAATGACCTTGTGACTGCCCGCAATGTAACCACCCTGCGCCGCAAACGACTTGGAAAACGTCCCCATCGTCAGGTCCACCCGGTCCGTCAGCCCGAAATGCTCGGCCGTACCGGCACCGGTGCGCCCCAGGACGCCCACGGAATGAGCATCGTCAACCATCACCCGGGCACCGTGCTTCTCCGCCAGCTCAACCAGCCTGGGGAGGTCAATAATGTCCCCTTCCATCGAAAACACGCCGTCCACCACGATCAGTATGCCGCCTCGAAGACCGTTGTTGCGGACATTTGTCAGCACCCGGTCAAGATCCTCCATGTCGTTGTGGGCGAACTTGTACGTCTTGCCAAAAGACAACCGACAGGCATCAACAATACAGGCATGATCCTGACGGTCAATCACCACCGCGTCGTTCTTGCCCACCAGGCAGGAAATCGTGCCCAGATTGGTCTGGAAGCCGGTTGAAAAAACCAGCGCCGCTTCGGTACCCACAAAACGCGCAAGGCGTTCCTGCAATTCAAGATGAAGGTCAAGGGTACCGTTGAGAAACGGAGAACCGGTGCAACCCGATCCGTATTTCATCGCCGCCTGAGCGGCAGCTTCTTTTACTTTGGGATGATTGACCAGACCCAGATAGTTGTTGGAGCCGATCATCACACATCGTTTGCCGTCGATAAGTACTTCGTCGCCCGGAGCATCCTGAATAGGATGAAAAAACGGGTAAATCCCCAATGCCCGCACCTCGTTGGCCGTGGTGAACGAAAAGCATTTATCGAAGAGATCGGCGACTGTCACCTTCGTGTCGTCAGTCTGCAATGGGGCTCCTGTGTAGTCTGTTGTCTATTCACTTCAACGACGCAAAAGAACTTCATGGTACTACAAATGTCAAGATAATAGGCTTTTTTTGAGCCAATTAGTTGGCCCGCCGAGGCCCAAAACGACCCACATAACACCAACGCTATCAATTGTTTACATTATGGTCGACAGACCGTCAGGCACGCTCACACACGGCTGTGGCCTCAATCTCCACCACCCAGTCGGCATTGAGCAATTGACTGATCACAACCATGGTGGCGGCCGGTCGAATCTCGGAAAAAAACTCGCCGTGCGCCCGCGCCACATCCTCCCAGAAAGCAACATCCGTAATAAACACCCGGGTGCGGACAACATCCTCGAGCCGCCCGCCGGCCTGTGTGATCGCATCCCGGATGATCTCCAGGCATCGCCGGGTCTGCTGATATGCGTCGCCGGGACCTACGGTTGCGCCGTCGGGGCCGATCGGCGCCGTCCCGGCCACTTCAATGAGATTCCCCACCCGCACGGCCCGGGAAAAACCGACCGATTGCTCAAACGGTGAGGCCGATGAGATCAAGCGACGACTCATTGCTGATTCCTGTCTGCCTTGACGTTTAGTTGTGTTCCGCTTACGAAGTTTCGAGCGTCTTGCGAACCTCGGCTGCGGCCGCCCGGTCGAGCCCCTCGTTGCGCTCCTCCAGACGGCGAATCAGTTCCCAACGCTGCTTCTCGGGCAGAGTCTGCCCGAAATTCGTTTTGATGTCAATACGTTCGGGTTCCACACAGAACACCTTGGTCTCTTCCAGGACCTTCCGATACAGGGGTTCGTCGGGCGTAATAGGCGTAAACTCGCCCTCAGGCTGGTGTTTTTCCATAAGCGCCTGCAAGGCCCGGGCCTGCTCCTCCGGATCGACCACGATCCGTCCGCGCCCCCGGACCAACAGCGACTTGTACAGCGTGGTGGCCGGACAGGCATACCCTTTGGCCCGCCAGTACGACGGTATCAGGGCATACGCTATGGCAATACTGAAAGTCACCCGGGGCTTCGCGATGAACGTTTCGAACTTCTCACCCGCTCCC
>JAHIVM010000483.1 GCA_018816665.1 Candidatus Zixiibacteriota bacterium | reverse complement strand
GTGCCGATCTCGATAAGCGGCGACCCCACCCACCCCAGGGGTCTGACTCACACAACTCGTGAGGTTGGGGCAGTAACCCGGGCGATGCGTCGTCTGAAGGTCGGCCAGACCATAGGTGTTCGGGGACCATACGGATGCGGCTGGCCGGTCGATGAAGCGGCCGGTCGGGATATCGTGCTGATCACCGGCGGTATTGGTCTGGCGCCGTTGCGGCCGGTCATCTACCAGGCACTGGCGAACCGTGACCAGTACGGCAAGGTGGTGGTGCTGTACGGCGCACGCACGCCCGAGGACATTCTGTACTGGCGCGAATTGGAGAAGTGGCGCTCACGGTTCGACCTGGAGATTCACCTGACGGTCGACCGGGCAACCGGCTCATGGCGCGGGAATGTCGGCGTGGTGACACAGCTTATTCAACGCTCGCCCTTTGATCCCTCAAACTGTCTGGCGATGGTGTGCGGTCCGGAGATCATGATGCGTTTCACCGCCCTGGAGCTGGAGAAGCGTGGAGTGAGTCTGGCGAAGATCTATGTATCGATGGAACGGAATATGAAATGTGGTATCGGCTTGTGCGGTCACTGCCAGTTGGGCGGGTCGTTCGTGTGTAAGGATGGACCGGTATACCGATACGACCAGATAGGCCCGATGCTCATGCAGCGGGAGGTGTAGCATGGCCGCCACAAAAAAGCCAAAGCTTGCGGTCTGGAAGTTTGCGTCATGCGATGGTTGCCAGTTGTCGCTCCTGGACTGTGAAGACGAACTCCTGGCGGTGGCCGGGGCCGTTCACATTGCCAATTTCCCTGAAGCCAGTCGGGCGGTTGTACGGGGACCGTACGATCTGTCGCTGGTGGAGGGTTCAATAACGACCTCGCACGATGCTGAGCGGATTCACAGAATCCGCCGCATGTCGCGTCGACTGGTAGTCATCGGAGCCTGCGCCACGGCCGGGGGCATACAGGCGTTGCGGAATTTTGCGGATGTAGACAGGTTCAAGCAGATCGTCTACCCCCACCCTGAATATATCGAGTGCCTGGCCAAGTCGACACCCATAGCGGACCACGTGTTTGTCGACTTTGAGTTGCGTGGCTGCCCGATCAACAAATACCAGCTGATAGAGGTTGTCAGCGCTGTTCTGAATGATCGAAAGCCGAATATCCCCCGCTACAGCGTGTGCATGGAGTGTAAACGGCGCGGCAATGTGTGTGTGATGGTGGCATCGGGCATACCCTGCCTGGGGCCGGTAACGCAGGCCGGCTGCGGTGCGCTCTGTCCGTCATACAACAGGGGTTGTTTTGCCTGTTTCGGACCGGCAGCAACCACCAATCCCCACGCGTTGACGGGCTGTTTTGAACAGCAGGGGATGACCGGAGACGCGATTGTGCGGACCTTCCGCAGCTTCAACGCCACGGCCGAACCCTTCCGTAAACAGAGTGAAGCATATGAACAGTAGAAGTATCAAGGTGGACTACCTCGCTCGGGTGGAAGGTGAGGGTGGGTTGTATGTTCGGATCAAGGGCGACGAAGTCGCCGAAGTTCGCTTCAACATCTTTGAACCGCCCCGCTTCTTTGAGGCATTTCTGCGGGGGCGGCACTTCCTTGAAGCCCCCGATATAACGGCCCGTATCTGTGGCATATGCCCGGTGGCCTACCAGATGAGTTCCTCCCATGCCATGGAGCAGGCCTGCGGAATCACGGTGGGGGGCGCCTTACGCGACTTGCGCCGGCTGATCTATTGCGGGGAATGGATTGAGTCGCATGCGCTGCACATATACATGCTCCACGCGCCGGACTTTCTCGGCTACGAGGATGCCATCGGTCTGGCCAAAGATTACCCGGACATTGTCCAACGCGGTCTGCGGCTCAAGAAGACAGGTAACGACTTGATGGGTCTTCTCGGCGGTCGCGAAATCCACCCGATCAACCCGAGGGTGGGCGGATTCTACCGCGTACCGACGGAGAAGGAACTGACGGCCTTTGTGGAGCCGCTGGAGTGGGCGCTCGAGGCGGCGCTCGAAACGGTGCGGTGGACGGCCGGGTTTTCGTTCCCCCGCCTGGAACGCGATTATGAATGTGTATCTCTGCGGCATGATAGTGAGTATCCCCTGTGCGAAGGACGAGTCGTGTCCAACAAGGGTGTTGACATTCCCGTGGAGGATTTCCTTAAAGTGTTTGAGGAAGAGCACGTCCCGCATTCCACTTCGCTGCATGCCTTCGTGAAGGACCGCGGAGACTACCTGGCGGGTCCCATAGCGCGATACAACAACAACTTCGATCGACTTCCCGAAGTCGCTCGGAAAGCCGCCGTCGCTGCGGGGCTCGATGAGGTATGCCGCAACCCGTTCAAGAGCATTGTCGTACGGGCGGTCGAAACGGTGTTTGCCTGCGCCGAGGCGCTTCGCCTGATACACACGTACTCCAAACCGGATCGCCCCTTCGAGGAATGCACGCCGCGCAATGCGATCGGCTCCGGGTGCACCGAGGCTCCTCGCGGACTACTGTATCATCGTTACCATATCGACGATCAGGGGCTGATCAAAACCGCCAGGATCATTCCACCGACATCGCAGAATCAGAAGGCGATTGAGGCCGATCTTCGCCTGTTCGTTCAGCAGAATTTACACCTGACCAAGGATAAACTGACCTGGCAATGCGAACAGGTGGTGCGAAACTACGATCCATGCATATCCTGTTCCTGTCACTTCCTCAATCTGCAGATCGATCGGGACTGAACGGTGACCGGCAGCGGTGACAACGGCGCGAAGGTGCGCGTGATTGGGCTGGGTAACGACTTCCGTGGCGACGATGCTATTGGGCTGGAAGTCGCCCGGATCGTTGCAGCGCGGACTCAGGCTGCCGAGGCAGTGGTCGGCGTTGCGGACGGCAGCCTTCTGCTCCATCTGTGGACCGAACTGCCATTGTGTATAGTTGTGGACTGTGCTGTATCCGGAAAAACTCCCGGGACCATCCACGTCCTGGATGGCCTGGCCGATCACATGCCGCGAAACCTGTTCAGTTCCTTCTCCACGCATGCATATTCCATTCCATCGGCTATTGAACTGGGACGGAACCTCAATCAAATGCCGGTACAGCTGACAGTATACGGGATTGAGGGAGACAGTTTTGCCTGCGGGAAACCCATCTCGGCGGCCGTCAGACGAGCCGGAGAACGTGTAGTAGAGCGTATCCTCGCGGAGATTGATGCCCACCTGCGCTCACATGAACCGGTGCCTGCAGGTACGTGAGCTGCCGACGACACCGAGAGGAATTGGGTAGCAAGAAAAAGCCCCGGTTGATACCGGGGCTTTCATGATTACTGGCTGTTGCGTGTGGGTAACTGCTACGACTGCAATGCAGATGTGCAGTTCGGGCACTTCACCGCCTTGATGTTGATAGTCGAGAAGCAGTGCGGGCATTCCTTGGTGGTGGGAGCCGCCACCGGAGCCGGCTCTTCCCGTTTCAGCCTGTTTACGTTTTTGATAACGATGAAGATTGCCAGCGCGATGATCAGAAAGCTGATAATCGTGTTGATGAACTGGCCGTAATTGAGTGTCACCGCCCCGGCCGTCTGGGCATCAGCCAACGTCGCATAGGACCCCAATCCCGCCGCGCCGTCCTTCAGGACCAGAAACAGGTTCGAAAAATCAACATTGCCGAGCAAGAGCCCGATCGGCGGCATGATAACGTCGGCCACGAAGGACTTGACGATTGTTCCGAACGCGGCGCCGATAACGATACCAACGGCCATGTCCATGACATTGCCTTTGACGGCAAACTCCTTGAACTCCTTCACCATACCCATTGCATACCTCTCCTATTCTATCAGGTGCGATCGTCATCACTATTGGACAAGCGTGTATATCGAGTTAGATAACCGCTAACATATGCTTCCGGGTCCCGGAAACGCAGGTTTTTTTGCCTCATTCTCCGGTTTCCCTCGCAAAAACCGGGTGATACGGGGGATACGAAGTCCCGGCAACGTACAGTTTTGGACCCATATTGGGATTCTGCCCATTTCCGATGGTCACACAGTCAATTCAGGGCGGTTTTTGCAACGTGAGAGCGGACCCCGGACGGTCAGTTGATCCGTCGGGTTGCCTGCGGAGGCCGCTCT
>JAHIVM010000482.1 GCA_018816665.1 Candidatus Zixiibacteriota bacterium | reverse complement strand
TATTCGTGGGCCAGCAATTCGGACAGTGGCCGCTGAGTGTGGAACCTATTGGGAGATTTGATGACAATGAGATTGAGGGCAGGCAGAGCCGCGGCCGCGCCCCACTCCGGGAATCCGCTCCCGACCAGACTGTCAAAGCGCTCTATAGAGCTAACCAGGTGTATTTCGGCCGTAAAATGAAGACTGTCCTGAAGCATCTTCTGGAGCCTGCTCCGGGTGATGCGAAGCGATGAGTCCGCTTTCGACAGCAGGGTTGTGTCGTCAAAATGCAGGGCAAAGGGCGGGGGGACGGTCAGAGCGGTATCCTGTGCGATCACATCCACGCCGAACATGAGGACCGCTGCGATCAATGCCGCCGTTTTGATATAACGTGTTAGCATGTGGCAATATAGTGGTTCTGGCCCGGGGGTCAATCTCTGCCGGGGATGGCCCGGCAATCTCCGCAACTTTGTCCGTCCCCTCCCGTACCCTATAATGAAGCGGGCAATCCGGTTGCAGCCCGCATGGAGGTACCTCTCATGTTACGTTCCCTGGCAATTGTAGCGGGCTGTTTGTTCATCGTTATGGTCGTTTTCCCCGGTCTCCTGGGCCTGTTTGGCGGGATTATGGCCGGCATTATCGGGATCGTGGTTGGCGTAGTCGGCGGCATAGTCGGCCTGATCGGCGGCATAATCGGCGGGATTGCAGGGCTGTTGTTCGGTCTGGCGGGCGCCCTCATACCGTTTCTGATCCTGGGTCTGATTGTTGCCGGGGTGGTCATGCTGGTCCGGGCGGCCTGATTTCGCCCCCGTTTTGACCGCTTTCTTCCGGGAACGTTCCCCCCTGCAGAATGTTTTCTCTATCTAAGGGTGCGATAGCGTCCGCCGCTTGACGGCGCCCTGGAAATTGCCTAAGTTTGCGGTAATACGATCTGATGACAAACTGGAGATGGAGACAGGAATGAATATCTTTGAGTACGCCATGCAAATGGAGACCGATGGACGCGACTTTTACCTCAAGCACGCCGAAACGGTCGGTCACCCCGCTCTCAAGCAGATTCTCGTACAGTTGGCCGACGACGAGTTGAAGCACTATAACATCTTCAAGGCCATGAAAGACGGCGGTACGGCCGAATACAAAGAAGCCGAGCGCACCACCATTCTGGCCACCGTGAAGAATGTCTTCCAGGAATTGAAGGACGAGGGTAAGGAATTCAGTTTCGCCGCCGAGGCCAAACAGATATGGATTGAAGCCCGTGAAGTCGAAAAAAAGGCCGAGGAATTTTACCGCGAAAAGGCCAACGAGGTTGAAGGCGACGATCAGAAGCATATTCTGAATCGTATCGCCGATGAAGAACGTCGCCACTGGGTCACCATGGAAAACGTCATCCAGTTCCTCGATCGTCCGCAGCACTGGCTTGAGGACGCCGAGTGGAATAATCTCGAAGCATACTAGTCGTTCGCACAACGACCGCAGATATACAAAGGGACCCGGCTTTCGGGTCCCTTTTGCTATCTTGGGGAGTCATGCGAAAAGTCGCCGGCTACTCCTGTTGCAGGCCGACCATCTGACGAAGTCGCGTGACTTCTCGATCTTCCAGATGCCGCCATTGCCCCGGATTCAGATTCTTGAGTACCATGCCGGCGAATTCGACCCGGCGGAGCAACTCCACCGGATGTCCCACTTTTTTGCAGAGCTGTTTCACTTCACGTTTCCGGCCCTCGGTCAGGGTCAGGCGAATCCGTGTCATCTTGCCCACGAACCCCAGGATGGCTACATCGGCGTGCCCCACCGCACCGTCATCCAGGCGAATGCCTTTTTTGATGGCGGCACCGTTTTCTGTCGTGAAATGGCCATGCACCCGGGCCTCGTAAATCTTGGGAACTTTGTAGCGCGGATGGGCCAGGCGAAACGCCAGGTCGCCGTCGTTGGTAAGCAGCAGTATGCCCTCGGCATCGTAATCCAAGCGACCTATCGGGTACACGCGGTGTTCGAGATTTTTGAGGCAGTGCAGAACGGTCTTGCGCTTGAAGGGGTCATACAGGGTGGTCATCACCATGCGGGGTTTGTTGAGAACAACATACACGCTCTTCTCAACCGGCGAAACCTCGGCGCCGTCGACCTTGACAACATCCTGCTCATCGTTGACGACAACGCCCAGTTTGTCGACCGTCTGGTCGTTGAGCGTGACCCGCTTCTGGTCTATCAGGGCCTCCGCACCGCGGCGCGAGGTCACCCCGCACATCGAGAGATACTTGTTGATCCGAATCGTGGCCATGGCGACGGGCAATTCCCCTGACCCAGAGCGGTCTACTTGTTTTCGTTTACTTCTTCAACCGGTTCTTCCTCGCACACCGATTTGTCGATACGCGACCCGGTCGATTCAATACGAATACCCCCCTCGGTCGTCTCAGCACCCCTCGTCAGGACCAGCGTACGAACTGCGTCGGCGGGTCCGTCGGCGATGTCGTCGATATCTTCATCGAAATCCCCGACAGGATCGCTTTCCGATTCCGCCGGCTCGGTCTCATCGAGTTCGTCGCTCGCATACACGGCATCGTCAGGCTCAATCTCATCCTCGCTCACGTCCATGTCAGAAGCGTCATCGCTCGAGGTTTCCGCCCGGTATTCGTCCTCCAGGCGTTCGCGTCGTTCGGGATCGAAGGTGCCATCGGCGATATTGAGCTTCACCGCCTCGCCGTCGGCACTGATTTGCAATTCCAGTTCGGTCTGGTCCCGGCTCGTTTCCGCCGAAATCATTTCCTCGATTTCCGACATCTTGGGCATGTCCTCCAGGCGCGCCAGGCCAAAAAATTTGAGGAATTCATCGGTGGTACCGTACTGCAGCGGCTTGCCCACGGTATCGGCGCGACCGGTGACCGTAATCAGTTGCTTTTCTAGCAGGGTGCGGATAACGCCGTCGGAGGCAACGCCACGAATGTGTTCCACATCGCCTTTGCTGACCGGCTGGCGGTAAGCAACGATAGCAACCGTCTCCAGCGCCGCCCGGGTGAGGCGCAGTTTTCTGCGACGGCTGAACAGCTCCTCAACAAAGCCCACATACTCCGGGAGGATATAGTACTGGTAGCCGCCGGCGATTTCGCGGATACGGAAGCTGGTACCGCTCTCGGCGTACCGTGCGTTGAGTTGCGCGACTGATTTGGCGATTTTCGACGGCGTGGCGTCGTCCAGCACCTGGGCGATTTTGCGACCGGTCAGCGGTTCCGGCGAGGCCAGAACCAGCGCCTCTATACTCGAGTCAAAATAACCTTTGTCCATCATGATTCGACAACCTGTTCCGTGGTGTTGTCATGATTTACCAGGTCGATATCCCGACGAGGAGCGTCGAAAAATTCCCCCCGGTAAACCCTGAGTTCGGAGAATGGAATGGCCTGATACAGGCGGATGCGTCGTGCCCGCGCCAGTTCAAGCATGGCCAGAAATGTCACCACCGCCGCCACCCGTCGCGGAATATCCGCAAACAGCTCGGCAAAGGCAGCGTAGTCCCGGTTTTTGAGCAACCTCAGGATCACGACCATGCGATCCTCAATTGCCACCTCCTCGGTATCAACATTGTGCGTGAGTTCATCGCGACGCGTGGAAATGACTTCCTTGAATGCGATCACCAGATCGTACAAACTGGTGGCCGGCTCAAGATCCACGCGACCATCGATTTTTTCCACCGCCGACGGCGGTACGTAGTTGCGTTCCTCTATGAGTGCGCGGTCGCGGAGGATTTCCCCCGCTTCCTTGTACTTTCGGTATTCGACCAGCGCCATGATCAACTCTTCGCGCGGATCGGTGTCCTCACCGTCCTCATCGTCCTGCGGCAAAAGCAGGCGGGTCTTGATGCGAATCAGCGTGGCGGCCACGAGTATGAACTCGCCCGCTACCTCGAGATTCAACGTCTGCATCATCTCGACATAGCGAAGATATTGATTGGTGATGCGGGCGATAGGAATATCGTAAATATCCACTTCTTCCCTGCGAATGAGGTACAGAAGTAGATCCAGGGGGCCGCTGAACACCTCGGTGTCGACCCGGTACTGATCGCCCTGCATGTGAATTGCGGGTTCGGCCATGCTTATTTCTTTTTCTTTCGATAATTTATTTTCATCGCCGACCGTACCTTGTCCATCACACTTTCGGCCCGCGTGCGAGCCCGTCCGGCACCCACCTGCAGGATATCCCAGACATCGTCCGGACGTTTCACCAGTTCGGCGCGACGGTCCCGTATCGGACGCAGCCGCTCGTTCAGTCGGGCGCTCAACTTGAGTTTGCAGTCCACACAGCCAAGGGCGCCCGAACGACAATCAGGAGCGACTTCCGCCTCTGGATTGTCGCTGTATACCTTGTGCAACAGAAACACCGGGCATGTGTCCGGGTTTCCCGGATCACCCTGGCGCAGTTTTTTCGGATCGGTGAAGTAGCTCTTTACCCGCTTTTCCGTCTGCTTGTCGGTGTACTCAATCGGGATGTGATTGTCGTAGGACTTTGACATTTTCCGATTGTCGTTTCCGGGCATGACCGGTACCTCGGTAAACAGCGCCTCGGGCTCGACCAGCGTTTTTTTGTAAGTCGCATTGAACCGCTTGGCCAGGTCGGCCGCCAGCCAGATGTGTTTCTCCTGGTCTTTGCCCACCGGGACTTTGTTGGCGGCGTACAAACAGATGTCCGCTGCCTGCAGAACCGGGTACCCGAGAAAACCGTAGGAATCCAGTGAATCCTTTTTCTCCTGGTACGTGGGGAGACGGGTCAGGGTCGGCACTGTGATGAGCATGGAAAACAGCAGATGCAGCTCGGCATGTTCCTTGACATCGGACTGGATGAATATGGCGCATTTTTCCGGATCGAGTCCGGCCGCCAACCAGTCTACCGCCATCAGGAAGATCTGATCCTTGATGGCCCTGGTGTCGCGCCAGGATCCGGTAAGGGCGTGCCAGTCCACGATACAACAGAACATCCAATAGTCGTTCTGAAGCCTGACCCAGTTGGCCAGGGCCCCTTCGAAATTCCCGATATGCAGAGCTCCGCTTGGCTGCATGCCGGAGAGAATTGTTTCTTTTCTCTGTGTCTCCGCCATATCTGCTTCTAATCCTTTACCTTAGCCAGAGATAGTATCATGAACGCGTCCCCAAATCAACCAAAAAAGCCGTCCCGGATTGCCACCAACCCGGACTGCCACCACAACAATATGTCCGACAATATGATAGGATTTTGAGATTTTTAATGTGCCATTAGCACACCAACCTGCTTTGGGTTGCGCCGTCCCCCATTCTGTCGTCTTTGGCCTCACCTTGACAATCTAGTCTGATAACCCTACCATATCAACAACCACTCGTATGTCCCGCCGATCCAGGGTCGATCACTGGCCGGCGGCTATCACAAGAGGTCCCGTATGAGGTCCCATATAATGAGAAGGCTTCTACCGACGTTGTTTCTGGCTGCCGTCCTGGTTTCATGCGACGGCGCCAATCCTCCGGATGACTCCCGCCTGCCTCTGCCTCAACTCCCGGCTGAAATCGCCTCTGAACTGAGCGGCTATCTGGATCGCCATCATCTGGCGCCGGAAAGCTACGTCCTTTCGAAATTCGAAAATCACGATGTGGTCATTCTGGGAGAATTCCACAGAATAAAGCACGATCTCGCGTTGGTTCACAACCTGATTCCAAAACTGCGCGCGGCCGGAGTGTATACCCTGGCAATGGAGTTCGCCAACTGGGAGGACCAGGCTGACATTGACCGTCTGCTGACTGCACCTGTATACGACGAAGCTCTTGCCCGTCAGATCCAGTTTAACCAGTGGCCGTTCTGGGGCTTCCAGGAGTACATCGACATCTACAAGGTCGCCTGGGAACTCAACCACAATCTCCCCGACACCGCCCGTCGATTCAGAGTGGTTGGCCTTAACGCCTCGGCCGATTGGAGTCTGCTAAAAACTGAGGCAGATCTGAAAAATCCCGAGCTCATGAAAAGGATCTGGGCGAAGGGGTCGTCCGACGAAAACATGGCCGCAACCGCCCGTCGGGAAATTGTCGAAACACACGAGAAGGCGCTTGTTTATTGCGGGATATACCACGGCTTCACAAAGTACCGTCGCCCCTACTACGCCCCCAACAGCGACTCGGTAGACCATTGGGATAAGGACCGGCTCGGTCACAGCCTGTACCAACAGCTCGGTGACCGCGTGTTCCTGATCAACCTGCACGCTCCGTGGCCGCCGGCCGGATCGTTCAGCGGGTATACGTACCCGGTCGATGGTGTCATCGACGCGCTCATGGCCGAATTGGGGACAGAGTATTATCCGGTGGGGTTTGATATTGTTGGTTCGCCGTTTGCAAGCCTGACAGCGACACAGTCCTACTGGGGCAACGGCAAAGACGACTTCACTCTGGGTGACTATTGTGATGGGTACATATTCACCAGACCGCTCTCGCAGTACGATGGCGTCACTGTGGCCGAGGGGTTCTACCATGAGGGCAACCGTCTGGCAACACTGAACCAGAGCGCCAATCCGGCATCAAAGGATACCGCGCGCTCGGTGGCATCTATTATTGAATCCACCACCCACGACGCAAACATGCGGCAGCGATTCAAGGATTTAAGATAGCGCAAAGATTGAGGACCGGCGACTTCGCCGCGTTCAGTCCATGAAGAGATACTGACGCCAGCGACGGTCGGCGGCCCCGGCATGGCGCTGGATGAAGGTAATGTGCGACGGCCGCTTGGGTTTTTTCAGCAACTTCATACCGGCCTGTTCGGGAGTGTGATCGCTTTTGCGATTATTGCATCGGACGCAGGCGCACACCATGTTTTCCCAGGTGTCGGCGCCGTTGAGGCGTTTGGGAATGACGTGATCAATGGTCATTTCGCCTTTTGTGATCCCGCAGTACTGGCATTGGTGATTATCCCGGACAATGATATTCTTGCGGCTCAGCAGGATCTTTTTGTGCGGGACTCGTCGGTACTGCCAGAGTCTGACCACCGAGGGCAACGAGTATGCCTGGGTGACGGTCCGAAGTTTGAGGCCGTCGGCGGTCTCAATCATCTCGGCTTTCCCCTGAAACAGCAACACGATAGCCCGTCGCGCCGAACAGATAGTCAGCGGTTCATAGTTCTGGTTGAGCATCAGAACGTGCCGATTGATTCTTGACCCATTCACCGGTGCTGGCATAGTACAACCTTTTACCGCCGGTGGGCATCCGGGTTCGCGGTGATGTGCGACAGGTGATGTCCCGGTGCCGCGCCGAACAAATCCGGTCCTCTCCCCCAATAGCCATAAAGTTACCGCCGTTCCGGGAATTGTCAACAGGTTTTCGGAGGATATCCAGGTCTATTATTGCCTCCAGGGACCACGTTAACCGCAAACATGCCGGTCACTCACAAAAAGGCCGCCGGTTGCCCGGCGGCCTTTGCCACTCCCGATCTGCGGTCTCTGCCCGCTATACCAGATCTTTTTCGATATCGTATTTCTTCATCTTATCAAACAAGGTCGTGTAGTCAATCTTCAGAATCTTGGCACATTTGCGCTTGTTACCCCGGACCTCCTTGAGGACCCGGATAATGGTCCCGCGCTCGGCCTGACGCTGGGCATGGGCACCGATTTCCTTCAATCCGGCGCCGTCGCGAAGCTTGATCTCATCGGTGCGACGTAACCGGATCGCCAAATGTTCCGGACTGATCTTTTTCCCCTCGGCCAGGATCACAGCCCGCTCGATGGTGTTTTCCAGTTCCCGGACATTGCCCGGCCAGTGGTACTTCTCCAGCAGGTCGAGACCGTCGCGAGTCATCGACTTCAGCGGCTTTTTCATGTCCCGGCAGTACTTCTCGATGAAGTACTCGGTCAGAAGCGTGACATCATCGGGCCGCTCCCGTAGCGGCGGGATGCTCAGCGGGAACACTGAAAGCCGGTAGTACAGATCCTCACGGAATTTCTTCGCCCGGATATGCTCGGGTAAATCCATATTGGTGGCAGCGATGACGCGGACGTCGACATCGACGGTCTTAGTGCCGCCGAGACGTTCGAAGTTTTTCTGCTGCAGAACCCGCAGGAGTTTGGCCTGCAGGGCAATATCCATGTCACCGATCTCATCTAGAAAAATCGTACCCGTATGGGCGATTTCGAACTTACCCATCTTGCGGGCATGGGCGCCGGTGAAAGCGCCTTTTTCTGATCCGAATAATTCGTTTTCGAGCAACTCGCCGGGTATGGCGGCGCAGTTGATCGTGATATACGGTCCGTTCTTGCGCGGCGACAGATTATGCAGCGCCCGGGCAAACAGTTCCTTACCGGTACCGGATTCACCCTGCAGCAACACCGAGGCATCACTGCCGGCAACTTTCTGAACCATCCGGCCCAGCTCGATCATCTTTTCGTTCTGGCCGATGATATTATCGAGACCGTGATCGGCCAGGATCTCCTGGCGCAGCAGCGTGTTTTCGGCCACCATCCGGCGATTTTCCAGCGCCCGATTGACCAGCACGCACAAATGTTCGGTATCAAAGGGCTTGGTTATGAAATCATAAGCGCCCTTTTTCATAGCGGCCACGGCATCCTCTATGGTACCGTAGGCAGTCATCACAATTACAGAAGTATCAACATCAATGTCCTTAACTCCCGAGAGTACCGCCAGACCGTCCACGTCCGGCATCCGCAAATCCGTCAGTACGAGGTCGTACGACTTGTTGTTAACCAGATCCAGCGCCTGTCTGCCATCGGCCGCGGCATCGACCCGATACCCTTCCTCGTGGAGCGTATCTGTCAGCATGGTGCGCATGGAATCTTTGTCTTCCACAACAAGGATGTTAGGCATTTTTACTCCTCGCGGACATTTTTCACCTTCCTCCCCCCGGTCCGGGAGACTGGGGGCTCTTTCCAATATATCGGAGTGTTTTCGGAAGGATTCAGGCTAAGCCCTGCGCAATTATTAGACAAAGATAAGGGGAAATTCCAACGGTCGGGGTCATGTCCTGACAATGAGCTGGGAGTTGCATATCAATGTTAGGGTTACGCGGAAGTCGAGCAAGCAATAAGGAGAAGACGCCTCCGGGTCATGGTGAGCCTGTCGATAGACCAGCCATTAGGAAAGGTCCGCCACAAGTCATGGTGAGCCTGTCGAACCATGACTTACTCCCGTCCGGCTCGTCGGCTCCTGCTTTTCGACAATAGAACCAGCAACTCGTAGTCCCCGGCGATCAGGGCCTCCTTCTTCCGTCTCGTCCACCCCTTGATTCTGCGCTCGGCACTCACTGCGTCGGCAATCTCTGCAAACCACTGCGAGTATACTAAACGTACCGGCCGCCGAGTTTGAGTGTATCCACCGATCCTACCAGCATTGTGAAGTGAAAGTCTGCCTTCAAGATTGCTGGTGCTACCCGTATAGTACGAACCGTCAGCGCACCGCAATATGTACACATGGCCAGACTTCCGCTGTTTGTATGACTGCATTCCTGACCCCTTGAACCAGACGAACTGTGTAAAAGATATTCCCTAAGCCATCCTTCGACAAGCTCAGGATGACTTGCGTGCAAAGAATGTGAGATTGAACGATGGGCTCGCAATTGCGGACTAACATAGGCTCTTGAGGATGCAATCTTAAACGGCAGTCAGGAGTACTGCTATCGACACCAGGTTCTTGGGGGCAGGAGGCTTTGAATCAAGCGATGCCTCCTGGAGTCTAGTGACCCCGGAGTCTAGCGATCCCCTGGAGTCTAGCGGTGCCTTGGAGTCTAGCGATCGCTTGAAGTCTAGCGATCCGCAGAAATCAAACGAGGACTACATCCAAGTCATGGTGAGCCTGTCGAACCATGACTGGCACTGTTTGCTGGCGATCTGAAAGCTTAAGCCATCCTTCGACAAGCTCAGGATGACTTGGGTGGGCTCAGGATGACTTGGGTGGGCTCAGGATGACTTGGGTGGGCTCAGGATGACTTGGGCATGGCGCCGTGCAGGCGAGTCATCCAAGGGCGCCTCTGGCGCGAGTCAGAGCCAAACTCTCACCACTCACTCCACCAGAAACACCGACGTTTTGCTCTGACCGCAATAATCAGCGGTCAGAGAATATGTCCCCGGCATCAAGGGCAGGAAATTCAACCGTCGATAATTAAATGTCAGGCGATAAAACCCACGAGCCAATGGACGGTACACCAGCGGCCGAATCTGCTGACCGGCGGCATCGAGTAATCGAATGTCTACATTGCACAGAGGTTCCGTGACGGCGATCTCGATCGATGCCCCGCGCTTGCCGGTGATCTCCCCCGGCGCAAGCAACAGCGTGTCTATCCGATCAGCCTTGATCAGTGTCATCAGCGTGTCCGACAACACTATCTGGGGGTCAACCCAGACGGTTTCGATCATATCGTTGGCGGTGGGATCGGCGGATTCATCCGGCAGTTTGGGGCGGTTGCTGCAGGCGGAGAGCAACAGCACC